>NZ_JBFBAV010000014.1:6334-176560 GCF_040689505.1 Streptomyces sp. NPDC051211 | reverse complement strand
CTGCAGGGGGGACCCTGTGGGAGAGTAGGACGCCGCCGAACAATCATTGTGGGAAAGCCCCGCACCTTATGGTGCGGGGCTTTTCTGCGTTCAGGACCCGTTAACCGGATCCCGGGGCAGTGAGGCCTCGGGAGGGGGTTAGAGGCGGCCGGCGGATTTGAGGGATAGGTAGGCGTCTGCCAGGGCGGGGGCGAGGGTGTCGGGGGTGGCGTCGACGACCGTGACGCCGTGGCGGGACAGTTCGTCCGCGGTGCGGCGGCGCTGTGTTTGGGACTGGGTGGCGGCCGCGGCCTCGTAGACGGCGTCCACGGAGCCGCGGGATGCGGCCATGGTCGCTACGTGGGGGTCTGCCACAGAGGCCAGCAGGACCGTGTGGCGTTGCGTGAGCTGGGGGAGGAGCGGGAGCAGGCCCTCTTCGATGGGGGCGGCATCCAAGCTCGTCAGGAGGACCACCAGGGAGCGGCGCGGGGCGTTGCGGAGGATGGTGGAGATCAGGGTGCGGGCGTCCGTCTCGACCAGTTCGGGTTCGAGCGGGGCCATCGCGTTGACGAACGCGGCCAGGATGTCGCCGGGCGGGCGGCCCTGGACCTGGGCGCGGGTGCGGCGGTCGTGGGCCAGAAGGTCCACGCGGTCGCCGGCCCGGGTGGCCAGGGCGGTGAGGAGGAGGGCCGCGTCCATCGAGGCGTCCAGGCGGGGTGCGTCGCCGACGCGGCCGGCCGAGGTGCGGCCGGTGTCGAGGCAGATCAGGATGTGCCGGTCGCGTTCGGGGCGCCAGGTGCGCACGGCGACCTTGTGCTGCCGGGCGGTGGCGCGCCAGTCGATGGAGCGGGTGTCGTCGCCGGGCACGTAGTCGCGGAGGCTGTCGAACTCGGTGCCTTCGCCGCGGGTCAGCATGCTGGTGCGGCCGTCCAGTTCGCGGAGCCGGGCCAGGCGGGACGGGAGGTGCTTGCGGCTGGTGAACGGGGGCAGGACCCGGACCGTCCAGGGGACCTCGTGCGAGCCCTGGCGGGTGAACAGGCCCAGCGGCCCGTACGAGCGGATGGTGACCCGGGCGGCTTCGCGGTCGCCGCGGCGGGTGGGGTGCAGGCGGGTGGTCAGGCGCCGGCGTTCGCCGGGCGGGACCAGCAGCCGGTGCCGGGAGGCCTCGGTGTCGGTGCCGGGCAGCCAGCTGCTGGGCGGCCAGGCGTCCCTGAGGCGGGCGCGGAGCGGCCGGGTGCCCGGGTTGGTGACGGTCAGGTGGACGTCCGCGGTTTCGCCGAGGCGGACGGAGGTGTCACCGGAGCGGGCCAGTCGGAGCGTACGGACCGGTGCCGCGAGGGCGCAGTCGACCGCGCAGGCCAGGGCCAGCGGGCCGTTGACGGAGAGGATCCCGGTCCAGCCGGGTTCGAGGATGCCGACCGGGATGCTGCCGAGGGCCGCCAGCAGTGCGGCGCGTCCGGTGAATCCCATCAGCGGGGCACGGGGACGTGGGACAGGATCGCCGAGAGGACCGAGTCGGCCGTGACTCCTTCCATCTCCGCTTCCGGGCGGAGCTGGATGCGATGGCGGAGGGTCGGCAGGGCGAGGGCCTTCACGTCGTCGGGGGTGACGTAGTCGCGGCCGGTCAGCCAGGCCCACGCGCGGGAGGTGGCCAGCAGGGCGGTGGCGCCGCGCGGGGAGACGCCCAGGGTCAGGGACGGCGATTCGCGGGTGGCGCGGCAGATGTCGACGACGTACCCGGCGATCTCGGGGGAGACGGAGACGCGGGCCACGGCCTGGCGGGCCGCCTCCAGGTCGGCGGGGCCGGCGACCGGGCGTACGCCGGCGGCCTTGAGGTCACGGGGGTTGAAGCCGGCCGCGTGCCGGGTCAGGACGCCGATCTCGTCCTCGCGGGACGGCAGCGGGACCGTCAGTTTGAGGAGGAAGCGGTCGAGTTGGGCCTCGGGGAGGGGGTAGGTGCCCTCGTACTCGACGGGGTTCTGGGTGGCTGCGACGAGGAAGGGGTCGGGCAGCGGGCGGGGTGTGCCGTCAACCGTGACCTGACGTTCCTCCATGGCCTCCAGGAGGGAGGACTGGGTTTTGGGAGGGGTCCGGTTGATCTCGTCGGCGAGCAGCAGGTTGGTGAAGACGGGGCCGTTCTGGAAGGAGAACTCGGCGGTGCGGGCGTCGTAGACCAGGGAGCCGGTGACATCGGACGGCATCAGGTCGGGGGTGAACTGGACGCGCTTGGTGTCGAGTTCGAGGGAGGCCGCGAGGGCCCGCACGAGGAGGGTCTTGGCGACGCCGGGGACGCCTTCGAGGAGGACGTGTCCGCGGCAGAGCAGGGCGACGACGAGACCGGTGACGGCGGAGTCCTGGCCGACCACGGCCTTGCCGATCTCGGTGCGGAGCGCTTCGAGGGAGGCGCGGGCGCGGTCCGCCGAGGCGGCGGACTCGGTGGTCGGGGACGTCATGAGGTGCGGACCTCTCTTTCGAGGGCGTCGAGGTGGTCGGCGAGCGCGACGAGTGCCGCGTCGTCGGCGGGGGTGGGGCCGAAGAGAAGGTGGGTCAGATCCCGGGCGGGGGGCTGGGGTTGGGCCGGGCCGGCTGCGGCGGACACGGCGGGCAGCAGGACGCCCGGGTCGTGTGCCCCGGCGGCCGGTACGCCGACCAGTGCGGCGAGGCGTTCGCGGGCGGCGGCGCGCAGCACGGTGGCGGCGCGGTCGCGGGCGCCGGCCTTGCGGTAGAGGCGGGCGCGGCCCTCGGTGGCTTCCGAGGCGCGGACGACGACCGGCAGGTGCTCGGTGACGAGCGGGCCGAGCCGGCGGGCCCGCCACAGGGCGGCGAGGACGGCGGCGAGGGCGAGTTGGAGCAGGGCCCAGCCCCAGCCGGCCGGGACGAGTTCGAGGAGGGACTTGTCCTCGGCGCCGCCGGATTCGGCGAGTTCGGCGACGGAGGGCAGGTACCAGACGAGGTGCGGGCGGGAGCCGAGGAGGTGCAGGGCGAGGGAGGCGTTGCCCTGTTCGGCGAGGTTCTCGTTGTGGAGCAGGGCGCTGTTGCCGAGGAGGACGGTGTCGCCGCCGGCGGTCGCGGGGAGGACGAGCAGGGTCGGCCTGCCGCCGTCCGGGTAGCAGCCGGTGGCCTCGGGGTTGGCGGTGGTGTAGCGGACGTCGCCGCCGGTCTGGGCGCGGCCCGCGGAGACGGCGGCGGGCAGTGCGCAGTCCGGGGCGCGGAGTTCGTCGCCGGTGGCGGCGCGGCTTTCGACGCCCGGGGCGAGGGCGCGGGCGGTGCTGCCGCGCGGGCCGAGCAGGACGGTGCGGCCGCCGGACAGGTCGATGGCGGTGCGGAGGGTGTGCTGCTGGGCGGGTCCGAGGAGGCCGGGGTCGGTGACGAGGAGGGTGGTGTCGGGTCCGGCGGCGTCGGCGGCCTCCTGAGTGGAGGTCACGACCCGGGTGGTGACCCCGCGTTCGTCGAGGAGCTGGGCGAGTGCGCGGCTGCCGAGCGGGTCGGCGGAGCGGGGGTCGAGGGCGGCGTGCTGCCGGCCGGAGTCGAAGGCGGCGAGGACGATGCCGGCGGCGAGGAGGACGGCGAGGAAGAGCAGGAAGCCGCGGGCCCGCCGCCACAGGGCTGCGGCGTCGAGGGCGGTCGAGGTACGGGGCTCTGCGGGGGCGGCTGGGCGCGGCTGGGCCTCGTGCCGGTCGGGGCCGGTCATGAGGCGGCTCCGGGGTGTTCGGGCCCGGCGGCGGGGGCGGCACCGGCGGCGGCTGTGGCCAGTGCGGGGCGGGCGCGTTCGACGGTGAGGTCGAGCTCGCGGAGCCGTACGTACATGGCCTGGTCGGCGGTGCGGCCGCCGTAGGTGACGTCGTCGAAGACGCGGGCGGCGGTACGGAGGTCCGCCGCGTGGGCGGGGAGGGAGGCGGCGGCTTCGGCGGCGGCCTCGTCGGCGGTGCGGCCGGGGCGGGGGTCCAGGAGGGTGCGTTCCTCCAGGGACTGCACGAGGGCGCGCATCCGGTCCTGGACGGCTTCGGTCCAGCGGCCCGCGGCCGCGTGGGCGTCGGCTGCGGTCCGGTATTCGGCGGCGGTGCGGGCCCGCTCGTCGAGGAGGGTGCCTGCGGGGCCGGCGGCCCGTTCGGGGGTGCCGAGCCGCCACCACAGCAGGCCGGCGGCCAGCACGATCAGCAGGATGACCACGATGATGCCCAGCGTGCCTCCGGGGGTCGCCCCGGAGGCGGCGCCGAACAGGTCGTCGACCCACTCGAAGAACTTCCGCATGGCCCGGTCGACCAGGCTGGGGTCGTTCTCGTGGTACCTCGGTTTGGACAGTTCGCGCTCGGCGGCCTCGCGGGCCGCGTCGCGCGGTGTCGTCACCGGCGGTGTCTCGCTGATGGGCAGGCCCCCCGTGCCGGTCACCGCATCAGCTCCCGGCCGGCGGCGGGGTGCTGCCGGGGGTGCCGCCCTGGTTGCCGCCGTAGTTCTCGACGCCGGCCGCACGGGCGAGCTCCAGGTCGAGGGCTTCGCGGCGGATCCGCTGGTCGATGTACAGGAGGACGGTGACGCCGGCCTGCATCGGCAGGACGATGGTCAGGGCGATGACCGTGCCGATCCCCGAGATGATCAGGAAGGGCCAGCTGTCGACGCCGCGGCCGTCGAGGACGCCGGAGAGGCCGTCGCTGCTGACGAGGCCGCCGATGAAGGTGAAGACGGCGACGATCAGGCCGGCCACGAACCCGGTGATGATGTTGGTGAGGACGGAGATGCCGAAGATCCGCCACCAGGAGCCGCCGACCAGCTTCGAGGACCGGCGCAGCGACTGGGCGATCCCGGCCCGCTCCAGCATCAGCGCGGGGGAGGCCAGCGCGAACTTGGTCCACAGCCAGGCGATGAGCCCGAGGGCCACGATGAGTCCGAACACGAGGAGGCCGACGCTTCCGGCGGCGACGCCGGGGAGCATCAGTACGGCGGCGATCGCGAGGGCGCCGAGGGTCAGCAGCAGGGCCAGTCCGGCCAGCTTGGGGAGCTGGGGGCGGGCGCCGTGCCAGGCCTCGCGGATGCTGGAGGCCTGGCCGAGCACCGCCTTGCTGAAGATCATCGTGAGTAGGGCGGTGACGATGACGGAGCCGACGAGCTGGATGAAGCTGTCGGTGAGGCTGACGACCAGGCTGCCGCCGAGGGAGTCGAGCAGTTCGTCGGGGGTGGCGTTCTCGTCGGGGGTGACGAGGAAGTCCGACAGCACGGTGCGCTGCAGGGAGAGGCTGATCAGCTGGATGACGACGGCGACGGCCAGGGTGAGGGGCAGTACGGAGCGCCAGTGGGTGCGCATCGTGGTGACCGCGCCGTCCAGGATCTCGCCGAGGCCCAGGGGACGCAGCGGGATCACGCCGGGCTTGGCGGCCGGGGGCTTGCCCCAGCCGCCCGGGGCGTACGGCGGCCCGCCGGGCTGCTTTCCGTACCCGCCCCAGCCGGCGCCGGGCTGCGGCGGGGCCGGCGGCGGGGTCTGGCCGGTGCCCGGGTTCGACCACTGGCCGGGCGGCGGCTGCTCCGCGGACCACTTGGAATCGGGCCGGTCCGGCTGCGCGGGCTGCGGGTTTGCGCCCTGTTCGCGGTCGGACGGGTCGGATCCGGGCGAGGCCCAGCCCGGAGAGTCGTTCATCGTCGCTCCTTCAGGGGGTGCCCGTGCGGAGGGGGCGGGGCGCTGGTCGGCTGCCATCGTGCCACGTGCGATCTCCGGGCGGACCGGCCCTCCCCCGTATTCCGGCCCTGCTCACACCTTCAATTGTCGCCTGCCGAGGCGGCAGACTGGACGACTGGATCACAGGAGGCCCGCTGTGTGCCAGGTCACGCCGGGTCACGATTGGCTAATGGGATGATGTCAACCATGAAGGGACGCGTCCTTGTCGTCGACGACGACACCGCGCTGGCCGAGATGCTCGGCATTGTGCTGCGTGGAGAAGGTTTCGAGCCGTCGTTCGTGGCGGACGGCGACAAGGCCCTGGCTGCCTTTCGCGAGGCCAAGCCAGACCTGGTGCTGCTGGATCTCATGCTGCCCGGACGGGACGGCATAGAGGTCTGCCGGCTGATCCGCGCCGAGTCCGGCGTGCCTATTGTCATGCTCACCGCCAAGAGTGACACCGTGGATGTGGTGGTGGGCCTGGAGTCAGGGGCCGACGACTACATCGTCAAACCGTTCAAGCCAAAGGAGCTGGTTGCACGCATCCGGGCCCGGCTGCGCCGCTCGGAGGAGCCCGCACCGGAGCAGCTGGCCATCGGTGACCTGGTCATCGACGTGGCCGGCCACTCGGTGAAGCGGGACGGAGCATCGATCGCGCTGACCCCGCTGGAGTTCGACCTGCTGGTCGCCCTCGCCCGCAAGCCCTGGCAGGTGTTCACCCGCGAGGTGCTGCTGGAGCAGGTCTGGGGTTACCGGCACGCGGCCGACACCCGCCTCGTCAACGTGCACGTGCAGCGGCTGCGCTCCAAGGTCGAGAAGGACCCGGAGCGCCCCGAGATCGTGGTGACGGTCCGCGGCGTCGGCTACAAGGCCGGACCGAGCTGAGCAGCATGAACCCCGGCAGGTCCCCGCGGGCCGGCCGGATGCTCCACGACGGGGCGCCCGGCGGCCCCGTCCTGCGGCTCCTCGCCCGACTGGTGCGCAGGCCGCTGCTTCCGGCTGTCCGGATGTGGCGGCGGAACATCCAGCTGCGGGTGGTCGCCGCCACCCTGCTGATGTCCCTGGGCGTGGTCCTGCTGCTCGGCTTCGTCGTCATAGGGCAGGTCAGCAACGGGCTCCTCGACGCCAAGGAGGAGGCCGCGCAGAGCCAGGCCGCAGGCGGTTTCGCGGTCGCCCAGGAGCGGGCGAACGCCCCGTCCGCGGCGGACGGGCAGGACCCCACCGCCGTCGACAACAAGCTCGGCCGGGACGCCAGCACCTGGATGAACCTGCTGGTCAAGCAGCTCGCCAGCGGCGGGCAGACCGCCTTCGAGGTGGTCGCCCTGGGCACCGGGGAAATCGGGCCCGGGGTACGCGGAGCGCGTGCCTCCGGCGATGTCGACCCGGCGGTGAGCGTGCCCGAGGCGCTGCGCAGGGCCGTGGACACCCGGGCCGGCGCCTACCAGACCTTCTCCGAGATCAAATACAGCGCGCCGAACACCCCGGCAGAGCCCGCACTGGTCATCGGCAAGCGCCTGACCGACATCAACGGCGAGCCGTACCACCTCTACTACCTCTTCCCGCTGACGCAGGAGGAGGAGACCCTCAACCTGGTCAAGGGCACCATCGCCACCGCCGGCCTGTTCGTCGTCGTCCTGCTGGGCGCCATCGCCTGGCTCGTGGTACGCCAGGTCGTCACCCCCGTCCGGATGGCCGCCGGGATCGCGGAACGGCTCTCCGCCGGCCGCCTCCAGGAGCGGATGAAGGTCACCGGTGAGGACGACATCGCCCGCCTGGGCGAAGCCTTCAACAAGATGGCCCAGAACCTCCAGAACAAGATCCAGCAGCTGGAGGACCTGTCCCGGATGCAGCGCCGGTTCGTCTCCGACGTCTCGCACGAGCTGCGCACCCCGCTGACCACCGTCCGGATGGCCGCCGACGTCATCCACGAGGCCCGCGCCGACTTCGACCCCATCACCGCCCGGTCCGCCGAACTCCTCGCCGGCCAGCTCGACCGCTTCGAGTCGCTCCTCGCCGACCTGCTGGAGATCAGCCGGTTCGACGCCGGCGCGGCCGCCCTGGAGGCGGAGCCGATAGACCTCCGGGACGTCGTACGCCGCGTCATCGACGGCGCCGAGCCGCTCGCCGAGCGCAAGGGCAGCCGGATCCGGGTGCTCGGCGACTCCCAGCCGGTGGTCGCCGAAGCGGACGCCCGCCGGGTCGAGCGGGTGCTGCGCAACCTGGTCGTCAACGCCGTCGAGCACGGCGAGGGCCGGGACGTCGTGGTCCGGCTGGCCTCGGCCGGCGGCGCCGTCGCCGTGGCCGTCCGCGACTACGGCGTGGGTCTCAAGCCCGGCGAGGCCACCCGCGTCTTCAACCGCTTCTGGCGGGCCGACCCGGCCCGGGCCCGCACCACCGGCGGCACCGGCCTCGGCCTGTCCATCGCCGTCGAGGACGCCCGGCTGCACGGCGGCTGGCTGCAGGCCTGGGGCGAACCGGGCGGCGGCTCGCAGTTCCGGCTCACCCTGCCCCGCACCGCCGACGAGCCGCTGCGCGGTTCCCCGATCCCCCTGGAGCCCGAGGACTCGCGCGGCAACCGGGCCCGGGCCGCCGCGGAGAAGGCCGCCGCCGAGAAGGCCGCCGCGGACCGGGCCGCCGCCCGCCACGGCGGCGGCGCGGAGCCGGGCGGACGCCCGCGCCCCGGAGACCGGCGCACCCCGGGCACCGGACCCGACCACCGCTCGCCGATACCGCCGCGGCCCGCGGTGAGCACCGCCGTACCGGTCCCGGCCGACCCGACGGCCCTGCCCGGCAACGGCGCCCGGGTGGTGGCCCGCCCGGCCGAGACCACACAACGAGAGGGTGAACCCGGTGAAGGCCAGGTCTAGGGACAGCCGGGCGCAGCGCACGGGGGGCGCCCTCGCGCTGGGCGGCGCCGGCCTGCTGCTGGCCGGCTGCGCCTCCATGCCCACCCACGGCGAGGTGCGGGCCGTCTCGCACTCCCAGGGCGCCGACTCACAGGTCCGCGTGTACGGCGTGCCGCCGGCCGCCAACGCCAGCCCGTCGGAGATCGTCGGCGGCTTCCTGGAGGCGATGACCAGCGACGACCCGCAGCTGTCCACCGCCCGCCAGTACCTGACCACCGAAGCCGCGAAGACCTGGAAGCCGGGCTCCGGCATCACCGTGCTCTCCGCCGGCCTCGGCCGCTCGCCCGACAAGCCCGGCAAGCACCAGAAGGAACCCGAGGCCCCCCGCTTCAAGCTGTCCGGCAACAAGGTCGCCACCGTCGACGAGCGCAGCGCCTACCACCCGGAGACCGGCGGGGTGCAGTTCGAGCAGTACCTGGAGCTGGTCCGGCAGGGCAACGAGTGGCGGATCTCCTCGCTGCCCGACGGCCTGGTGCTCAGCGAGTCCGACTTCCAGCGCATCTTCATGCCCGTCAACAAGTACTACTTCGCCTCGGGCACCCTCGTCGCCGACCCCGTGTACGTGCGCCAGCGCACCGACCCGGACTCGCGCATGGACAAGATGACGCAGACCGTGCAGTCGCTGCTGGACGGGCCGTCCAAGTGGCTCGGCCCGGTCGTCACCTCCAGCTTCCCCACCGGGACGGCACTCAAGGACGGCACCAAGTCCCTGTCGTACGACGCCCAGAACACCCTGCGCGTCCCGCTCAACGACAAGGTCGACAACGTCACCGAACCGCAGTGCCAGAAGATGGCCACCCAGCTGATGTACACCGTCCGCGACCTGACCTCGTCCCGGCTGGCCCGGGTCGAGCTGGTGCGCCCCGACAAGTCGGTGCTGTGCGGAGTGGACGAGTCGGTGGCGGCCACCATCGCCAACCGGGTGCCGAGCCCCCGCCACGAGTACTACATCGAGGGCCACAAGCTGCTGAGCGTCGACCTGCCCAGCGACCCGGAGCACTCGTTCGAGCGGGCCGTGCCGGTCGGCGGCCCGCTGTCCTCCGCCCCGCAGCTGAAGGTGGGCACCGCGGCCGTCGCGTACGAGGAGAAGCGCGCCGGAGTGGTCTCCGAGGACGGGCACAACCTGTACGTGGTGTCGCTGACCACCGCCGGACCGCTGCCCGCCCCGCTGCTCACCAGCCGGGTCAAGGACGGCCTGTCGGCCCCCAGCTGGGACGGCCGGGGCGACCTGTGGGTCGCCGACCGGGACCCTCAGCACCCGGTGCTGTGGCGGGTGCCGGCCGGCACCGGCACCCCGCAGAAGGTCGAGGTGGCCGGGCTGGACGGCCGGCGCATCGAGGCGCTGCGGGTCTCCTCGGACGGGGTGCGGATCGCGCTGCTGTTCTCCAAGGACGGGCGGAAGAACCTGTACATCGGCCGGGTCGAGCGGCCCGAGGGAGCCGCGGACGCGGGCCGGGTCTCGGTGCGCGAGCTGCGCCCGGCCGCCCCGCAGATGGCGGACGTGACGGCGATGAGCTGGGCGCCGCGGGGCCGGCTGCTGGTGGTGGGCCGGGAGAGCGGCGGGGTCATGCAGGCCCGGTACATGCAGGCCGACGGGTCGATGGTGGCGGGCAGCCTGCCGGGCGCCACCGGCCTGAGCGAGGTCGCCGCGTCGGAGGACGAGAAGAAGCCGGTGGTCGCCTACTCCAGTGACGACGGCATCGTGTGGCTGCCGCCGGGCGCGCAGTGGCTCACCGTGTCGGCGGCCGGCAGCTCCCCCGTCTACCCGGGCTGACCTGCTTTCTTTCGGGCGAGCGGCTCGACGGCGCTTTTCGGCCTTTTCTTCGGCCTGCTTCGGTTTCGCCGGCCTTCTCCGGCGTTTCCCGCTCCGCCCCCGGGGGTTTTCCACAGGGGTCGCACAGCGCTGGCCGGCTCCGGCACCGTGGAGTCATGCGCGGGTGGTGGCAGGAGCTCGTCGGACTGGTGCTGCCGGTGGAGTGCGCCGGGTGCGGGGAGGTTCGGATGCTGTTGTGCGGGGAGTGCCGCGAGGCGCTGAGCGGGGCGAGGACGGGGGCTGTGCGGCCGCGGGCGGAGCCGGCGGGGCTGCCGGTGGTACAGGCTGCCGCCGCGTACCGGGGCGCCGTACGGGCCGTCCTGCTGGCCCACAAGGAGCGCGGGGCGCTTCCGCTGGCCGGGCCGCTGGGGCGGGCGCTGGCCGCGGCGGTGCGGGCGGGCCCCGCAGGGGGCCAGGACGGGCCCGAGGTGGTGCTGGTGCCCGTGCCGTCGGCGCGGCGGCAGGTCAGGGCGCGCGGCCATGATCCGGCCCGCAGGATCGCCCTGGCGGCTTCCGCGGAGCTGCGCCGGGGCGGGACCGCCGCGCGGGTGGCGCCCGTACTGCGGCAGCGGCGGACGGTGGCGGACCAGGCCGGGCTGGGGGCGCGGGAGCGCCGGGAGAACCTGGCCGGGGCGCTGGAGGTGCGCCGCGACGGGGCCCGGGTGGCGGCCGGCGGGCGGCTGGTCCTGGTGGACGACTTGATCACCACCGGAGCGACCCTCGCGGAGGCGGCCCGGGCGGTGCGGGAGGCCGGCCTGCCGGTGACGGCGGCGGCAGTGGTCGCGGCGCCCGCGGAGTCCTTCGGCACGCCCGCGAAAGGCTCGGAAAATCGTTCGGAGCAAAAAAGTTGCGAATAGATTTGGAACTGCAGGGGAACGCGCATCGTTGCAGGTAGTACGAGGGAATGACCACCTGGACGGAGGTTCATCCCGGTAGCGGGTGCCGACAACCGGCCATCAGAGCTATGTTCGGTTGTAAGGAACTGGCGATCCTTGGGCGCCGACGCAGTCGGGACACGTGTGTGCAGGTGGTGTCTCTCGACTCCCGAAGTCGGTGGGGTGGTGATCTTGCCGATGGGGGAGGAGGAGGTGAAAGTCGCCAAGTCCGAGACTCCGGTGTTCACCGGAGTCTGGTGCAAGAGGGAGACGCCTCGCCCGACGAGGGGCGGGGCCATCCGGGAACGGAGTTCTGCGTGGACATCGTCGTCAAGGGCCGCAAGACCGAAGTGCCCGAGCGGTTCCGCAAGCACGTCGCCGAGAAGCTGAATCCGGAGCGGATCCAGAAGCTCGACGCCAAGGTGATCAGCCTGGACGTCGAGGTGTCCAAGGAACACAACCCGCGCCAGGCCGACCGTTCCGACCGCGTGGAGATCACCCTTCATTCGCGAGGCCCGGTGATCCGTGCCGAGGCCGCCGCCGCCGACGCGTATGCGGCGCTGGACTTGGCCCAGGACAAGCTCGAGGCCCGGCTGCGCAAGCGGCACGACAAGCGCCAGACCCGCCGCGGCAACGGCAGGCTTTCGGCGGCCGAAGTCGCCGACGTCGTGCCCGACGCCGCACACCTGAACGGAAGCGGACAGGTGGTACCCGAACAGCAGGCGGACGCGATCCCGACGAGTCGGATCGGATCGATCGAAGTGCAGGGCGAAGGCCCGCTGATCGTCCGCGAGAAGACGCACGCGGCGGCACCCATGTCGCTCGACCAGGCTCTCTACGAGATGGAGCTGGTCGGCCATGACTTCTACCTGTTCGTCGATTCCGAGACCAAGCAGCCCAGCGTCGTCTACCGGCGCCACGCCTACGACTACGGCGTGATTCACCTCAGCCCCGACGCCGCGACCTCCGGCACGGTCGAAGCCGGCGGAGCAGGCGGAGCCCTCGGCGGCTGACGCGCCCCCTTCGAGTGCCCCCGCGGACCGCTCAGGCGGCCGCGGGGGCACCCGTATGAGCCAACCGGCCTGAAAGCGACCGGCTGCCCGGCGCCGTGGCATGGAATCATGGCGGGCAGTCAACTGGAGTTCGGGCCACGGTCCATGGGCCTGCAGGGGGAGGAACGATGACGGACAGCTTCGGACCGGAGCACGACGAGGACGGTGCGGGCTGCCGTGAGCCGATCCGGGTCCTCGTAGTCGACGACCACGCGCTGTTCCGGCGCGGACTGGAGATCGTCCTCAAGCAGGAGGAGGACATCCAGGTCGTCGGCGAGGCCGGGGACGGCGCGGAGGCGGTGGACAAGGCGGCCGACCTGCTGCCCGACATCATCCTGATGGACGTCCGGATGCCCAGGCGGGGCGGGATCGAGGCCTGCACCTCCATCAAGGAGGTGGCGCCCTCCGCGAAAATCATCATGCTGACGATCAGCGACGAGGAAGCCGACCTCTACGACGCGATCAAGGCGGGCGCGACCGGCTACCTGCTGAAGGAGATCTCGACGGACGAGGTGGCCACCGCGATCCGCGCCGTCGCCGACGGGCAGTCGCAGATCAGCCCCTCGATGGCGTCGAAACTGCTCACCGAATTCAAGTCGATGATCCAGCGCACCGACGAGCGCCGGCTGCTGCCGGCGCCGCGGCTCACCGACCGGGAACTGGAAGTCCTGAAGCTGGTGGCCACCGGTATGAACAACCGGGACATCGCCAAGGAGTTGTTCATCTCCGAGAACACCGTGAAGAACCACGTGCGGAACATCCTGGAGAAGCTCCAGCTGCACTCCAGGATGGAAGCCGTCGTCTACGCGATGCGCGAGAAGATCCTCGAAATCCGTTAGAGCGCGGCCAGTTCCGCGATGACGGCGGCGGCTTCCGCCGGGGACTGGGCGCGCTCCACCCGGACGGAGTCGCAGCCGACCCACTCGGCCGCCTCGCGCAGGGCCTCCGCCATCGGACGGGCCGCCTTCGGCGAGGTCAGGGAGAGCTGGCGGGCCACCAGGGTGCTGCCCTCGCGGGCCGGGTCCGCCCGCCCCTGGAGCCGGCCGCCCGCCAGCAGCGGCATCGCGAAGTAGCCGTGTATCCGCTTCGGCTTGGGGACGTACGCCTCCAGCTTGTGGCTGAAGCCGAAGATCCGCTCGGTGCGGGGCCGGTCCCAGACCAGCGAGTCGAAGGGGGACAGCAGGGTCGTGCGGTGCCGGCCGCGCGGGGCCGTCGCCAGCGCCGCCGGGTCGGCCCAGGCGGGCTTGCCCCAGCCCTCCACCTCCACCGGCACCAGGCCGGAGTCCGCGACCACCGCGTCGAACTGATCGCCCTTGATCCGGTGGTAGTCCGCGATGTCGGCGCGGGTCCCGACGCCCAGGGACTGACCGGCCAGGGCGACCAGGCGGCGCAGGCACTCCCCGTCGTCCAGGTCGTCGTGCAGCAGCTCGTCCGGCACGGCCCGCTCGGCCAGGTCGTAGACCCGCTTCCAGCCCCGGCGCTCGGTGCAGACCACGTCACCGGTGTCCAGCAGCCACTCCACCGCGATCTTGGTCTCGGACCAGTCCCACCAGGGGCCGCCGTTCTTCGCGCCGCCCAGCTCGGTGGAGGTGAGCGGTCCCTCGGCCTTCAGCCGGTCCAGGACGAGGGCGCACGAGCCCTCCCGGTCCTTCATCTTGTGCCAGCGGTAGCCGTGCTCCCGCCGGACCCGGCGCCGGAACGCGAAATGCGGCCATTCCTCGATCGGCAGGATGCAGGCCGCGTGCGACCAGTACTCGAAAGCGTGGTTGTCGGTCCAGTAGGCCCGCTCGACCTCAGGGCGGCCCACCGCGCCGAGCCGGGCGTAAGGGATCAGCTCGTGCGAGCGGGCCAGCACCGAGATGGTGTCCAGCTGCACCGCGCCCAGGTGCCGGAGCACGCCGCGCACCCCGCCGCGGCGGTCCGGCGCCCCGAGGAAGCCCTGCGCGCGCAGCGCGATCCGCCGGGCCTCGTCCGCCGTAAGAGAAACCGTGGTCATGGACGAACCCTAGAACCAGGCACTGACAATCAGCCCTCCCGAAGCGAGGGCGAGGGAGAAGGCGAGGGCGAGGGCAGGTACGGAAGCCGGGACGGCAGGCCGAGGTCCGAGGGCAGCAGGGCGCCCACCCAGCAGTCGCGGAGGGTGTCGCGGTGCTCCATGCCCGCGCGCTGCACGCCCTCGATCCGGAAGCCGGCCTTCTCGGCGACGGCCCGGGAGGCGGTGTTCCCGATCCCGGCGCGCCAGATCAGCCGCACACAGCCGGCCTCGGTGAAGGCCCAGCGGGCCACGGCGTGCACCGCCTCGGTCATGTAGCCGCGGCCGCGGTGCCCGGCCGCCGTCCAGTAGCCGATCTCGTGCGCGTGGGGGCCGCGCAGGATCACGCCGACGGCGGCGACCAGCGGGCCGTCCCCCGCCCCGAGCCGCACCGCGAAGTTGTACTCGGTGTCGTTGCGCCAGTTGTCCGGGACCTTCTCCACGAAGCTCTGCGCGTCCTCCGGCCGGTACGGGACGGGCACCGGGATCCACCGCTGGATGTCGGCGTCCCGGCAGGCCGCGTGCACCTCGGGGACGTCCGCCGGAAGGTGGGGGCGCAGGGTCAGCCGCTCGGTGGTCAGGGTGATCGGTTCCATGAACGGATTCTGCTGCCGGTCCGCCCTCCGGGCGAACAGATTTCGGTGAGGGCGGCACCTTCCGTGTCCCCCGTACGTTCTCATTCCGGGCGCGTGCCGCCCTGCGGACACGTCGGGCCTCCCGACGCGGCGGCGTCCTCGCTTACGATGGCCGTTGCGGTGGGGTCCACCTGCCGTGCCCGTCACGAACCAGTGCCAGGCCCGACCGGCAAGGAGACAAACCTCGGTGTCCGTCTTCAACAAGCTCATGCGTGCAGGCGAAGGCAAGATCCTGCGCAAACTGCACCGCATCGCGGACCAGGTCAACTCCATCGAAGAGGACTTCGTCAACCTCTCCGACGCCGAGTTGCGGGCGCTCACGGACGAGTACAAGCAGCGGTACCAGGACGGCGAGAGCCTGGACGACCTGCTCCCGGAGGCCTTCGCGACGGTCCGCGAGGCCGCGAAGCGCGTGCTCGGCCAGCGCCACTACGACGTCCAGATGATGGGCGGTGCGGCCCTGCACCTCGGCTACGTGGCCGAGATGAAGACCGGTGAGGGCAAGACCCTGGTCGGCACCCTGCCCGCGTACCTGAACGCGCTGTCCGGCAAGGGCGTCCACCTGATCACGGTCAACGACTACCTGGCCGAGCGCGACTCCGAGATGATGGGCCGGGTCCACAAGTTCCTGGGCCTGACCGTCGGCTGCATCCTCGCCAACATGACGCCCGCGCAGCGCCGCGAGCAGTACGCCTGCGACATCACGTACGGCACGAACAACGAGTTCGGCTTCGACTACCTGCGCGACAACATGGCGTGGTCGAAGGACGAGCTGGTGCAGCGCGGCCACAACTTCGCCGTGGTCGACGAGGTCGACTCGATCCTCGTCGACGAGGCCCGTACCCCGCTGATCATCTCCGGCCCCGCCGACCAGGCCACCAAGTGGTACGGCGACTTCGCCAAGCTGGTCACCCGGCTCACCAAGGGCGAGCCCGGCCAGCCGCTCAAGGGCATCGAGGAGACCGGCGACTACGAGGTCGACGAGAAGAAGCGGACCGTCGGCATCCACGAGGCCGGTGTGGCCAAGGTCGAGGACTGGCTCGGCATCGACAACCTCTACGAGTCGGTGAACACCCCGCTCGTCGGCTACCTGAACAACGCCATCAAGGCGAAGGAGCTGTTCAAGAAGGACAAGGACTACGTCGTCATGGACGGCGAAGTCATGATCGTCGACGAGCACACCGGTCGCATCCTGGCCGGCCGCCGCTACAACGAGGGCATGCACCAGGCGATCGAGGCGAAGGAAGGGGTGGACATCAAGGACGAGAACCAGACCCTCGCCACGATCACCCTGCAGAACTTCTTCCGCCTGTACTCGAAGCTGTCCGGCATGACCGGTACGGCCATGACCGAGGCCGCCGAGTTCCACCAGATCTACAAGCTGGGCGTCGTCCCGATCCCGACGAACCGCGCGATGGTCCGCAAGGACCAGCCGGACCTCATCTACCGCACCGAGGTCGCCAAGTTCGCCGCCGTCGTCGACGACATCGCGGAGAAGCACGAGAAGGGCCAGCCGATCCTGGTCGGCACCACCTCGGTCGAGAAGTCCGAGTACCTCTCGCAGCAGCTCAGCAAGCGCGGCGTCCCGCACGAGGTGCTCAACGCCAAGCAGCACGAGCGCGAGGCCTCCATCGTCGCCCAGGCCGGCCGCCGCGGCGCGGTCACCGTCGCCACGAACATGGCCGGCCGCGGTACGGACATCAAGCTCGGCGGCAACCCCGACGACCTCGCCGAGGCGGAGCTGCGGCAGCGCGGCCTCGACCCGGAGGAGCACATCGAGGAGTGGGCGCACGCCCTGCCCGAGGCGCTGGCCAGGGCCGAGGCGGCCGTGAAGGCCGAGTTCGAAGAGGTCAAGGAGCTCGGCGGGCTGTACGTGCTGGGCACCGAGCGGCACGAGTCGCGCCGTATCGACAACCAGCTCCGCGGCCGTTCCGGCCGACAGGGCGACCCGGGCGAGTCCCGGTTCTACCTGTCGCTCGGCGACGACCTGATGCGCCTGTTCAAGGCGCAGATGGTCGAGCGGGTCATGGCGATGGCGAACGTGCCGGACGACGTGCCGATCGAGAACAAGATGGTGACGCGGGCCATCGCGTCGGCCCAGTCGCAGGTCGAGACCCAGAACTTCGAGACGCGCAAGAACGTCCTGAAGTACGACGAGGTGCTCAACAAGCAGCGCGAGGTCATCTACGGCGAGCGGCGCCGGGTCCTGGAGGGCGAGGACCTGCACGAGCAGGTGCGCCACTTCATGGACGACACCATCGACGCGTACATCCAGGCCGAGACGGTCGAGGGGTTCGCGGAGGAGTGGGACCTGGAGCGCCTGTGGGGCGCGTTCAAGCAGCTCTACCCGGTCAAGGTGACGGTGGAGGAGCTGGAGGACGCGGCGGGCGACCGCGCCGGCATCACGGCGGAGTTCATCGCGGAGTCCGTCAAGGACGACATCCACGAGCAGTACGAGGCGCGCGAGAAGCAGCTCGGCTCCGACATCATGCGTGAGCTGGAGCGGCGCGTGGTGCTGTCGGTGCTGGACCGCAAGTGGCGTGAGCACCTGTACGAGATGGACTACCTGCAGGAAGGCATCGGCCTGCGGGCGATGGCGCAGAAGGACCCGCTGGTCGAGTACCAGCGGGAGGGCTTCGACATGTTCAACGCGATGATGGACGGCATCAAGGAGGAGTCCGTCGGCTACCTGTTCAACCTGGAGGTCCAGGTCGAGCAGCAGGTCGAGGAAGTCCCCGTCGCGGCCGAGCAGCCGGTCGTGCCGCGGCCGGAGATCCGTGCGAAGGGTCTGGACGCGCCGCAGCGGCCGGACCGGCTGCACTTCTCCGCGCCGACGGTGGATGGCGAGGGCGGTGTGATCGAGGGCGACTTCGACGCGGACGGGCTGCCGGCGGGCGAGGGCGACGGCCTGACCCGCGCGGAGCGCCGCAAGGCCCAGCGCGCTTCGGGCGGCCGCCGCCGCAAGAAGTAACCGCCTCCTGTGGTTCCACCGGCCGGGGCCGGACCCTTCACGGGGTCCGGCCCCGGCCGCGTTGCGTCCGTGGCGTCGGGCCGTGGCGGGGGCCGGGCTACGGCTGTGAGCCGGCCGCCGTTTCGTGGCCGGGGCCGACTTCGACTGCTGCGCAGCGCCAGCGGAGGTCGGTGCCCTGTTCGAGGCGGAAGGCCATGGCCGTGACGCGGTCGCCGATCGCGATGCGGGCGAAGGCCTCGATGACGCCCGGGCAGGGGCGGAAGCGGCCGCAGTGGCGCAGGATCGGGCGGAGGCCGTCGCGGGGCGGGCCGTTGCGGGTGAGGGTGATCAGCTGCTCGTAGGCCGGGCCCACGGTGTGGCCGAGGAGGAAGTGGACGGGGCGGCGGCCGCTGAGCACGGCGAGCAGCGCCTCGGCGAACCAGGCGTGCGGGGCTGCGGCCATCCGGCGCGGGTCGGCCGGGCCCGGGCGGAACCGGGGCTGCCCGGCCGGGCGCCGCTGGTCGCGCCGCCCGGCGGGGCGGGTCCGCGCGACGGCCCGCGCCCGTTGCCCGCCGGCCCCGGGTGTCGTCCGGGCCCCGGGTGTCGTCCGGGCCTGGCGGGGCTCGTCGCCGTCGTACGTGCCGGTTGGGTTCATCGCCGTCTCCCCGTGGGCGGGCCGGTACGCATGTACCGGGAAGTAACTTGGTGGGGGATGTGTACGACCGGCCCGTCGCTTGCCGCAATCGGCGTCGGGGCGGCCGGCCCGGCCATGGCAGCTTCACCTATCAGGGTGGCCGGCCCCCTCCGCGGCCCTTCGGCGGGCTTGCCGGGGCTTTCCGGCCGCTGCCGTGTTGACGGTGGGCCGAGGCTCTGCGCAACCCGAAGGGGGACGGCGGGCGGGGCACGGCGCGGCGTCGTGTGGACGGGCGGGCGCGCTGCGCTTGGCCTTTCCCCTACCCGCCCCTTCCCGAACTGGGGGCAAGCCCCCAGACCCCCGTACGTGCGCTCCGCGCCCGTGCGCTCAAACGCCGCGCGGGCTGAATTCAGCCCCGCCGGCGTTTGAGGCGCGGGGTCTGGGGCGGAGCCCCCCCACGCGGCGGAGCCGCATATCCGGCACAGGGGGAAGGGGCGGGTAGGGGAACAGCCCGCGCAGCGGGGGGCCCGCAGCGGGGGTCGGCGTAACGCCGTGGACTTGGGGGGTGGTCGCCGTATCCTGGGGGCGTTCTCGACTACGGAAAGCAGCCGGCCATGCGCGTGTACGTCCCCCTGACCCTCCCCGGGCTCGCCGAGGCGCACAAGGCGGGCGAGCTGGGCCCCGCCCCCCTGCGTGCCTACACCGTGACGCCCGCGCTGCGGGAGTGGTACGTCTCGGACGACATCGAAGAGCTGGAGTACGCCGCCCTCAGCCGCGCCGCCGCCGCCTCGCTGCGGATGATCGCCGAGGATGCCGGCGCCCCCCGCCGCCGCGTGGTCATCGCCGTGGACGTTCCGGACAAGGCCGTGGGAGCCACCCCCGGCCTGGACGAGGCGACACTGGGGCAGGTGGCCCTGGACGCCGCCGTGCGGCTCTCCACCGCCGCCGCCGTGCACGTCGACGCCGGTGACGCCGAGGAGGACGTGGCCGCCGCGGCCGCCGCCCTGCCGGCCGCCGACGCCGGGGACGACGACGCACAGTTCACCGTCGACGGCGCCGAGGACCACGAGCTGCTGTGGTTCGGGGTGCAGGAGATTCCGGGGCTGCTGCGATGACCCACATCGTCTGGGACTGGAACGGCACCCTGCTGCACGACATCGATGCCGTCATAGCCGCGACCAACGCCTCCTTCGCCGAGTTCGGCTTCGAGCCGATCACCCTGGAGCGCTACCGCGAGCTGTACGTCGTCCCCGTTCCGATGTTCTACGAGCGGATCATGGGCCGGCTCCCCACCGAGGAGGAGTGGCTCGTCATGGACGAGACCTTCCACCGGCACTATTGGGCCGCCGCCTCGGAAGCCGGTCTCGCCGAAGGTGCCGAAACCCTCCTCGGCGACTGGCAGCGGGCCGGCCTCAGCCAGTCCCTGTTGTCCCTCGCGCCCCACGACCGGCTCGTACCGCTCGTCCGGACCCACGGGATCGAGAGCCACTTCGTCCGGATCGACGGCCGCATCGGCCCCTCCCACACCACCAAGGCCGGTCACCTCGTACGCCATCTGGCGGCCATGGCCCCGGCCGGTGTGACCGCCGGGCGTACGGTCCTCATCGGAGACGCCCTGGACGATGCCGCGGCCGCCGCCCACGTGGGCGCCCGCGCCGTCCTCTACACCGGCGGTTCGCACAGCCGAAGCAGTCTGGAATCAGCCGGTGTCCCCGTCGTGGACACGCTGGAGGAAGCCGTACGCGCAGCCCGCGAGCTGGCCGAATAGCACCTGCTCGCATGCACCGGGGCCGGCGTCGCTGTCCAGAGTGTCAAACTTCCACCCCCTGTTTTGTACACATACAGCTCATGACGTGCCGGGGGTGGAGCGAGATAGCCTTGTACCCGTGATCAGCGCGATAGTCATCGGGGGCACTGCTGCCCCCGGCCTGCGCCCGGCGCACGTCCGTGCCCGGGCCTTCGCTGGTCCCCGCTCCCGGAACACCCGGAATCCCTCGCCGATCATGGCCGATTCCGGCCCGGTTGCATCCGACGACGACATAGCGTCGATGGCGATTCGCGAGTCGCGACTCTCTATTCCTTCCTTTACCTACGTCACGCAACGGCGCGCGACAGGAGCCATGAGGACATGCAGACCAAGCTGGACGAAGCAAAGGCCGAGCTGCTCGCACGGGCGGCCCGGGTAGCTGAGAACAGCCCGGCCGGGGGGCTACTTCCGACTGGGTCCGAGCAGGGAGAGCAGCCCGACCGGGACACCGTGCTCTCCTACCTCCAGCGCTACTACCTGCACACCGCACCCGAGGACCTGATCGACCGGGACCCGGTCGACGTCTTCGGCGCGGCCCTTTCGCACTACCGGCTGGCCGAGAACCGGCCGCAGGGCACCGCGAACGTGCGCGTCCACACCCCCACCGTCGAGGAGAACGGCTGGACCTCCAGCCACTCCGTCGTCGAGGTCGTCACCGACGACATGCCCTTCCTCGTGGACTCCGTCACCAACGAGCTGTCCCGGCAGGGCCGCGGCATCCACGTCGTGATCCACCCGCAGGTCGTCGTCCGCCGTGACGTCACCGGCAAGCTGATCGAGATCCTCGGCTCGGACTGCGACGCCCACGGCCCCAAGACCGCGCGCCCGCACGACTCCCTCGTCGAGTCCTGGATCCACGTCGAGATCGACCGCGAGACCGACCGCGCCGACCTCAAGCAGATCACCGCCGACCTGCTGCGCGTCCTGTCCGACGTCCGCGAGGCCGTCGAGGACTGGGAGAAGATGCGCGACGCCGCGCTGCGCATCGCCGAGGGCCTCAGCGACGAGCCCACCGCCCCGGACCTGCGCGAGTACGAGACCGAAGAGGCCCGCGAGCTGCTGCGCTGGCTCGCCGACGACCACTTCACCTTCCTCGGCTTCCGCGAGTACAACCTGGTGGACGGCGACTCCCTCGCGGCCGTCCCCGGCACCGGCCTCGGCATCCTGCGCTCCGACCCGCACCACAGCGGCCAGGACGCGCACCCCGTCTCGCCGTCCTTCAACCGGCTGCCCGCCGACGCCCGCGCCAAGGCCCGCGAGCACAAGCTGCTCGTGCTGACCAAGGCCAACAGCCGCGCCACCGTGCACCGGCCCAGCTACCTCGACTACGTCGGCGTGAAGAAGTTCGACGCCGACGGCAACGTGGTCGGCGAGCGCCGCTTCCTCGGCCTGTTCTCCTCCGCCGCCTACACCGAGTCCGTGCGCCGCGTCCCGGTCATCCGCCGCAAGGTCGCCGAGGTCCTGGAGCTGGCCGGCTTCTCGCCCGCCAGCCACGACGGCCGCGACCTGCTGCAGATCCTCGAGACCTACCCGCGCGACGAGCTGTTCCAGACCCCGGTCGACCAGCTCGAAGCCATCGCCACCTCCGTCCTCTACCTGCAGGAACGCCGCCGGCTGCGGCTGTACCTGCGCCAGGACGAGTACGGCCGCTACTACTCGGCGCTGGTCTACCTGCCCCGCGACCGGTTCACCACCGGCGTCCGGCTGCGCCTGATGGACATTCTCAAGGAGGAGCTCGGCGGCACCAGCGTCGACTTCACCGCCTGGAACACCGAGTCGATCCTCTCCCGCATCCACTTCGTGGTCCGCGTCCCGCAGGGCACCGAGCTGCCCGCGCTCACCGACTCCGACGTCGAGCGGCTCGAGGCCCGCCTGGTCGAGGCCGTCCGGTCCTGGGCAGACGGCTTCCAGGAGGCGCTGATCGCCGAGTGCGGCGAGGAGCGCGCCGCCGAGCTGCTGCGCCGCTACGGCACCTCCTTCCCCGAGGGCTACAAGGCCGACCACTCGCCGCGCGCGGCCGTGGCCGACCTGATCCACCTGGAGAAGCTCGCCGTCAGCGACCGCGACTTCGCGCTCTCCCTCTACGAGCCGGTCGGCGCGGGCCCCGGCGAACGCCGGTTCAAGATCTACCGCGCCGGTGAGCAGGTCTCCCTGTCCGCCGTCCTGCCGGTGCTCCAGCGCCTGGGCGTCGAGGTCACCGACGAGCGCCCGTACGAGCTGCGCCGCTCCGACCGCGCCAACGCCTGGATCTACGACTTCGGTCTCCGGCTGCCCAGCTCCGCCGGCAACGGCGACAGCTACTTCGGCGACGACGCCCGCGAGCGCTTCCAGGACGCCTTCGCCGCCGTCTGGCAGGGCAAGGCCGAGAACGACAACTTCAACACCCTGGTGCTGAGCGCCGGGCTGACCTGGCGCCAGGCCGTCGTCCTGCGCGCGTACGCCAAGTACCTGCGCCAGGCCGGCTCCACCTTCAGCCAGGACTACATGGAGGACACCCTCCGCAACAACGTCCACACCACCCGGCTGCTGGTCTCCCTCTTCGAGGCGCGGATGTCGCCGGGCCGCCAGTCCGCCGGCAGCGAGCTCGTCGACGCCATGCTGGAGGAGCTGGACGGGGCCCTGGACCAGGTCGCCTCGCTCGACGAGGACCGCATCCTGCGCTCCTTCCTCACCCTCATCAAGGCCACCCTGCGGACGAATTTCTTCCAGCAGAACGGCTCCGGCGAGTCGCACTCCTACGTGTCGATGAAGTTCGACCCGCAGGCCATCCCCGACCTGCCGGCCCCGCGCCCGGCCTTCGAGATCTGGGTGTACTCGCCGCGCGTCGAGGGCGTCCACCTGCGCTTCGGCAAGGTCGCCCGAGGCGGCCTGCGCTGGTCCGACCGCCGCGAGGACTTCCGTACCGAGATCCTCGGCCTGGTCAAGGCGCAGATGGTGAAGAACACCGTCATCGTGCCGGTCGGCGCCAAGGGCGGCTTCGTCGCCAAGAACCTGCCCGACCCGTCGGTGGACCGCGACGCCTGGCTGGCCGAGGGCATCGCCTCGTACAAGATCTTCATCTCGGCGCTGCTCGACATCACCGACAACATGATCGCCGGCGAGGTCGTGCCGCCGCGCGACGTCGTCCGCCACGACGAGGACGACACCTACCTGGTCGTCGCCGCCGACAAGGGCACCGCCACCTTCTCCGACATCGCCAACGGGGTCGCCGAGGAGTACGGCTTCTGGCTCGGTGACGCCTTCGCCTCCGGCGGCTCCGCCGGATACGACCACAAGGGCATGGGCATCACCGCCCGCGGCGCCTGGGAGTCCGTCAAGCGGCACTTCCGCGAGCTGGGCCACGACACCCAGACCCAGGACTTCACCGTGGTCGGCGTCGGCGACATGTCCGGCGACGTCTTCGGCAACGGCATGCTGCTCTCCGAGCACATTCGCCTGGTCGCCGCCTTCGACCACCGACACATCTTCATCGACCCGAACCCGGACGCGGCCGTCTCCTACGCCGAGCGCCGCCGCCTGTTCGACCTGCCGCGCTCCTCGTGGGCCGACTACAACACCGAGCTGCTGTCCGCGGGCGGCGGCATCCACCCGCGCAGCGCCAAGGCCATCCCGGTCAACGCGCAGATCCGCGAAGCCCTCGGCATCGACGCGGGCGTCACCAAGATGACCCCCGCCGAGCTGATGCAGGCCGTCCTGAAGGCCCCGGTCGACCTGCTGTGGAACGGCGGCATCGGTACGTACGTCAAGGCGTCGGCCGAGACCCACGGCGACGTCGGCGACAAGGCGAACGACGCGATCCGCGTCAACGGCCAGGACCTGCGGGTCAAGGTCGTCGGCGAGGGCGGCAACCTGGGCCTGACCCAGCTCGGCCGGATCGAGTACGCCCGTCTCGGCGCCGGCGGCGAAGGCGGCAAGATCAACACCGACGCCATCGACAACAGCGCCGGCGTGGACACCTCCGACCACGAGGTGAACATCAAGATCCTGCTCAACGCGGTCGTCGCCGACGGCGACATGACCGTCAAGCAGCGCAACAAGCTGCTCGCCGAGATGACCGACGAGGTCGGCCGGCTCGTCCTGCGCAACAACTACGCGCAGAACACCGCCCTCGCCAACGGCATCGCCCAGGCCCCCAGCCTGCTGCACGCCCAGCAGCGCTTCATGCGCCGCCTGGGCCGCGAGGGCAAGCTGGACCGCGCCCTGGAGTTCCTGCCCAACGACCGGCAGATCCGCGAGCTGCTCAACCAGGGCAAGGGCCTGACCCAGCCGGAACTGGCCGTCCTCTTCGCCTACACCAAGATCACGGTGGCGGACGAGCTCATCCACACCGCGCTCCCGGACGACCCGTACCTGCGCCGCCTGCTGCACGCCTACTTCCCGACCGCGCTGCGCGAGAAGTTCCCGGAGCAGATCGACGCACACGCGCTGAACCGCGAGATCATCACCACCCTGTTGGTCAACGACACCGTCAACACCGGCGGCTCGACCTTCCTGCACCGCCTCCGCGAGGAGACCGGCGCCTCCCTGGAAGAGATCGTCCGGGCGCAGCTCTCGGCCCGCGAGATCTTCGGCCTGGCCGAGGTCTGGGACGGCGTCGAGTCCCTCGACAACACCGTCGCGGCCGATGTGCAGACCCGGATCCGGCTGCACTCGCGGCGCCTGGTCGAGCGCGGCACCCGCTGGCTGCTCAACAACCGGCCGCAGCCGCTGGAGATCACCGAGACCATCGCCTTCTTCGGCGACCGGGTCACGGCGGTCTGGGCGGACATGCCGAAGCTGCTGCGCGGCGCGGACCTGGAGTGGTACCAGCTGGTCCTGGACGAGCTGACCGCGGCCGGGGTACCGGACGAGCTGGGCGCGAAGGTCGCCGGGTTCTCCTCCGCCTTCCCGACGCTGGACATCGTCGCCATCGCGGACCGCACCGGCATCGCCCCGCTGGACGTCGCCGAGGTCTACTACGACCTCGCCGACCGCCTGGAGATCACCAAGCTGATGGACCGGATCATCGAACTGCCGCGGGCCGACCGCTGGCAGTCCATGGCCCGCGCCTCCATCCGCGAGGACCTGTTCGCGGCACACGCGGCCCTCACGGCCGACGTGCTGGCGGTGGGCAACGGCGACTCGACTCCCGAGCAGCGCTTCAAGGCGTGGGAGGAGAAGAACGCGGCGATCATCAGCCGGGCGCGGACGACGCTGGACGAGATCCAGGGCTCGGACGACTTCGACCTGGCGAACCTGTCGGTGGCGATGCGTACGATGCGCAGCCTGCTGCGCTCGCACGCGTAGCCTGCCGCTACCGGCCGTACGAAGGCCCCGGGCCCCGGATCCGTTCCGGGGGCCGGGGCCTTCGGCTTACGCGGAGGCGGCGTGGCCGATGAACCGGGTCCAGGCGGCGGGGCCGAGGGCCAGCTCGGGGCCGGCGGTGACCTTGGAGTCCCGGACGTGGACCGTGTCTGCGCAGGTGGCGACCTCGACGCAGTCGTCGCCGTCGCCGCTGCTGTAGCTGGACTTGTGCCAGGAGAGGGCGACTTCGACGCAGTTGTCGCCGTCGGCGCTGCTGTAACTGCTCTTGAACCACCGGAGCTGGGCGTTGTTCACAGGGATCCTCGCATTCGCGTCAACAACCCGGCGCTGTCTGCCGGATTGAGGGCCTGAATGCGAAGTTTGGCATACCGCTGGTGGAGCAGGCTGAGGTCTTTCGGGTCGGTGAGTACCCGCCCCAGCTGCTGCCCCTCGCCGTAGCCAGCCCATGCGTGGTCCTCGGTTTCGAGGAGGCAGAAGGGACCCCCGAGTCCGGCGTGCCGTGGGCTGATCAGCGGCATGATCTGGAGATCCAGGTTGGGCAGTTGGGCACACTCCAGCAGGTGGTCGATCAGCTCGCGGGTCACCTCCGGTCCGCCGGTCTGCCGTCGTAGAACGGCCTCGTCGATGATGAAGCTGAAGGCCGTGTACGGCGTTCGGGTCAGCAGCTGCTGGCGTTGCAGCCGGGCCGTGATGCGGGCCTGCGCCTTCTCGCGCGGCAGCGGCGGTAGGGCGTCCGCCATCAGGGCCCAGGCATAGGTCTCGGTCTGTAACAGGCCCGGTACCGACCGGCACTCGTACGTGTTGAGGGCGACGGCGGACTCCTCCAGCTCCGCCCACCGGTGGAACCAGGACGCCAGCCCCCGCTGCCGGTTGAGGTGCTTGGCCGCCAGCCGGATGACGCCGAAGGCGTCGAGGACCTCCTCCAGCTGGGTCACGTACTTATCCGAGGGGTGGCGTCGGCCCTGCTCGACCGAGCCGACGTACTGGACGGAGTACCCGATCTCCGGGGCCAGTTGCTCCTGGGTCAGGCCGGCCCGTTTGCGGAAGGCTTTGACCGTGTCGCCGAAGTTCCGCAGGTGCTTGTCCGGTTCGGCCTCGGGGCCACCGTCAGTGTCGACACTCGCCATGCAAGCAGAGTCACGTACGGTGACCGGAACTGTCCAGAGGGTGAACTCGTACAGATCCGTTGTACGAGTTGTCCGGGCCATCCGGGCTGGCGAAGCGGAACGGCACCCCGAGGTGCGCCGCCAGTGCGCGGCCCGCCGCCCTGGCGCGGGAGGCCTCGGTATGCGGGCCGTTGCGGTTGTAGACGGTCGCCAGGCACTGCTCCCCGGCCGGCTCGTCCAGGACCGCGATCAGCAGCACGAACCAGTCGTGGACGGTGTCCCCGTCCCAGACGGCCTCGATGCGCACGACCCGGCTGGGAAGTGCGGCCGCACGGGCAGCCAGCGAGTCGACGTCGAGCGGGTCGTCGGGGTTCCCCCGGTCGCCCAGGGCCTCGTACCGGGCGTACACGAACTCCTGCGCTTCCCGTAGCCCCAGCCCCCACTCGCGCAGTTCGTCCCAGGCGGCCTTGACCGCCTCCATGATCCGGCCCTTGGCCAGGGCCGCGTCCACCTGCTCGCGCACCTCGGCGGGCAGGTCCTCCCACTGTTCCGGCATGGCGTCATGCTCTACGGCGCGGGAGTCGCCGGCGACTGCAATTTCTCGACCTCTTCGATCCGTGCACGCACACGGGGGTCGTTGCGCACCTCCTCGTCAAGGCGCGTCGTGGAGTAGGGGAGTGCCGAGAGGAGCTGGTCAACCGTGATGCCCGAGCCTTCCAGGCGCGTGTGTCTGAGGGACACCCCGCTGAAATCGGCGCCGGTGAGCTTCGTGTCGCTGAGGTCGGCGCGGTCGAGGTCGGTGTTCTGCAGGTGGGCCATTCTGAGATCTGCCTCTTTCAAACGGGCCCCGGACAGGTGGGAGTCGGCCAGGTCCGCATTCACGAGCCCCGCTTTGCCCAGGTGCGCCCCGTTCATGTGCACGTCCACGAAGACGGCGCGGTTGAGATTCGCCCCCTCGAGGTTCGCATCATCCAGATTGGTGCTGAAGATGCGGCTTCCGCGCAGATCGGCTCCGGTGAGTTGCGCGGATGCCAGGCTCGGCTGGCGAGGGTGCAGCGGCCGTGTGTCGGGGGTTTGCCCGTTCAGCTCCATTGCCCGCAGGTCGGTTCGCCTCAGATCGACCTCGCCCTGCTGTTTCCGGTCCGGGGGCTGTTTGGCCAGAACGTTGATCGCGGCAACCACCTCGACGGGTAGCTGGGGCGCCGCACCGCGCTGTTCCGCGAATCCCCCGGGGGGAACCGGTGAGTGCCGGCGCACGAACGCCGACAGCACCGAGACGACGCGGGGCTGGTCGCTGGCCGAGTCCTCCATGACCCGCTCCAGGGCGTAGATGCCGCCGAACTGGACGTCCCGGGACTCGTGTCCCAGGTGGGCGACCGCCGCGTTGAACCGTGCCGCGATCTGGGCGTCCTCGGTGATGCGCAGCTCCTTCTTGGCCTGCCCGATCGAAATCCAGGTGAAGAGGGCCGCCGCCACCGCGGCGATGCCGGGGAGCCAGGCGGCCGCCATCATGGGCCACTGCTTCCCGCCGCCCGCACCGCCGCTCTGGCGAAGGCGGAGGCGGCGGCGCCTGCGTACCCGCCGGCGCGCGGCCACCCGTCGTAGGGCCGAGCGGCTCGCGCCTTCGCGGGGCGTGGGTGTTCTGCTCATGTTTCCCATGGCTTCCCGGGATCACGAGCGGCGCATCCCTAGCCCTTGGCAAATGCCTCGTACGCGTCACAGACCTCGGCCGTCGGGCCGTCCATGCGCAGTTCGCCGCGCTCCAGCCAGATCGCCCGGTCGCAGGTCTCGCGGATGGTGCCGATGCCGTGGCTGACCAGGAAGACCGTGCCGGCCTCCTTGCGGAGTTCTTCGATGCGGGCCTGGCTGCGGCGCTGGAAGCGGGCGTCGCCGGTGGCCAGGGCCTCGTCGATCATCAGGACGTCGTGGTTCTTGGCGGCCGCGATGGAGAAGCGGAGCCGGGCGCCCATGCCGGAGGAGTAGGTGCGCATCGGCAGGGAGATGAAGTCGCCCTTCTCGTTGATGCCGGAGAAGTCGACGATCTCGTCGTAGCGGTCGCGGATCTGCTGCCGGGTCATGCCCATGGCCAGGCCGCCCAGGATCACGTTCCGCTCGCCCGTGAGGTCGTTCATCAGTGCCGCGTTGACGCCGAGCAGGGAGGGCTGTCCGTGGGAGTAGATCCGGCCGCCGGCCACCGGCTGGAGCCCGGCGATCGCCTTGAGCAGGGTGGACTTGCCGGAGCCGTTGGAGCCGATCAGTCCGATGGCTTCGCCCTTGTACGCGGTGAAGCTGACGCCGCGGACGGCGTGCACCTCGCGGACCGCCGGGCCGGGCTTCTTGCGGCCCATGATCCGGCTGAGCGCGGCGGTGGCGCTGCCGCGGCCGGCGCCGCTGCCGAGGACCTTGTAGATGACGTGGACCTCGTCCGCGATGACGGTGGGGATGCGGGTGTCGGGTGCGGCCGCCGCGGTGGGGGCGGGGTGCCGCAGGGTGGTCGTACTAGCCACGGCCGTACTCCTCCTCAGCCTTCCAGAAGTAGACGAACCCGCCGACGCCGGCGAGCAGCGCCCAGCCGGCCGCGATCGGCCAGACGTGCGGCGGGAGGTTGTGGGCGCCGAAGCTGTCGATGAGGGCGAAGCGCATCAGGTCGATGTAGACGGCCGCCGGGTTGGTCTTGAGCACCATCGACACCCAGGCGGGCAGGTGGTCGTTCCCGAGCATCCGGTCGATGCTCCACATGACGCCCGAGGAGTACATCCAGGTGCGCAGCACGAACGGCATCAGCCGGCTGATGTCCGGGGTCCGGCTGCCGATCCGGGCCATGATCATGGCGCAGCCGGCGCAGAACACGGCCATCAGGATGAGCGTGGGGACGGCCAGCAGCCAGGACGGGCTCGGGGTCTGCCCGAATCCGAGGAGCAGGATGACCAGGGCCGCCATGGTGACCAGCAGCTGCTGGAAGAGCTGCAGGACGGTGGCGATGGGCAGGCCGGCGCGCGGGAAGTGCAGGGCGCGGACCAGGCCGAGGTTGCCGTGGATGGCGCGGGTGCCGGCGTTGACGGAGCTGCCGATGAAGTCCCAGACGAACACGCCGGTGATCAGGAAGGGGACGTAGTCGGGGACGTCGTGGCCGGCCCTCATGACGATGCCGAAGATGAAGTAGTAGACGAGCGCGTTGAGCAGCGGGGTGGCCAGGTGCCAGACCTGGCCGAGCTTCTCCGTGCTGTACTGCGCGGCCATCCTGGCCGTCGCGAAGGCGGTCACGAAGTGGCGGCGGCCCCATAGCTCGCGGACGTACCTCGGGAGGGTGGGGCGGGCGCCGCTGACGGTGAGGCCGTGGGCGGCCGCCAGCTCCGCGGGGCCGGGCGCCGGGGGCGCCGCGGGTTTGTCCAGGGTCGTCGTGGTCACGGGTGGTCGCTTTCGCCGGGGTCCGGGTCTCGGGGCGTCGCTGGCGATGGAACGGGTCCGTATCGTCGCTACGGCGAGGGTAGGGCGCAGCGCGTCGGAACGCAACCGTATCGTCGTGACGGAGGGGTGGCGGCGTCCGCGGCTATGCTCTGTGCATGACCAACGACCCTGCCGCCACCCCTGCCGCCCCCGCACCCAGACGGGCCCCGGCCGGTGCCGCCGTCCTGCGCGAGGACGTGACCGAAGCCATCAGGGCGGCGGTGGTGGAGGAACTGGCGGCGGTCGGCTTCTCGCGGATGTCCATAGAGGGGATCGCGCGGCGGGCGGGCGTCGGGAAGACGGCGGTCTACCGGCGCTGGAAGTCCAAGCTGCACCTGGTGCTGGACCTGATCGGCGTCTTCGCGGCGGACGGCCTGCCGGTGCCGGCGACCGGCTCCCTGTACGGGGACGTACGGGCGCTGCTGGAGGTCATGTCCCACGTGCTGAAGCACCCGGTGGCCTCGGCGGTGATCCCGGACCTGCTGGTGGAGGCGGCGCGGAACCCGGAGATCGCGGAGGCGGTGCGGGGGGCGCTGCTGGAGGGGCAGCGGCGGATGGCCGAGGGAATCGTCGCGGAGGCGGTGTCGCGGGGCGAGCTGGCGGCGGGCACGGACCCGGACCATGCGCTGGACCTGGCGATCGGCCCGCTGTACTGGCGCCAGACCGTCGTCCGGGACGCCGTTCCGGCCGCCTACCTGGACGACCTGGCCCGGTCCGTGGTCGCGGGCCTGCGCGCGGGCCAAGTCGCTTGATCTGAACGGGAATTGGCCGTATTTCGTCTCTCGCAGAGTAGGGAGTGGCCGTACTTAATGGTCCCCACGCGCTCGGAGGGCCGAGCGCATACGGGGGGACTCATGGAGATCACCGGGACGGCCGGAAGCTCACTGCCCACACCGCCGCCTCCGCCCAGCGGAAACACCGTCGAACTCAAGATCAGCAAACGGCTGCTGTGGGTGGGGGAGGCGGCGTACCCGCTGCACAACATCACCCGGGTCCACACCTTCGAGCTCAAGCCCAAGCGCGCGGAGGCCTTCCTGAGCTTCCTGAAGTGGTTCGGCATCACGTCCGTGGTGTTCGTACTGCTCCAGATGTACAACGAGGAAACGTCCTCCCCGTACGAGTACGACGACTCCGCCGACGGGATCTGGGCCATCGGCGTCATCGTGTTCATCGTGCTGCTCGTCCGGCTGGTGAAAGAACTGTCGGCGCCGTCCGAGTACGTTCTGGCCGTCGAGACGGCCAGCAGCTCCGTCGCCCTGGTGACGCTTCCCCAGCCGGAGCAGCTCCGCCAGCTGGTCCTCTACCTGGTCAACGCGATCGACAATCCGGAGGCCGAGTTCCAGGTGCGCGTGGAGAAGCTGATGGTCAACCCGAAGCACTACCACTTCGGGGACACCGTGAACACCTACGGCAACAACAACATCGGCATCATCAAGTAGCTACGGCCAGCGGCCCGCCCCCAGGCCGGCCAGTGGGGCCTGCGGGGCGGAGGCGGCCGGGGAAGGGGCCGGGCTGCGGTCCTCCAGCGGGACGAACGGCGGCAGTCCCGAGGTCTGGTTCAGGAACACGTGCCGCACCACCCGCTCCGCTGCGTGCCCGTCGTCCAGCGTGCAGAAGCGGGCCCGGAACGCCGCCCGCAGCTGGGCCGAGCGCGAGCCCTGCCAGTGGCCGGTGGCGAAGATGTCCACCAGCTCGTCCTCGGTCCGGGCGATCGCACCCGGCGGGAAGGACCGCAGGTCGAAGTAGGTCCCGCGGGCCGCCTCGTACGCCTCCCAGTCGTCCGCGTGGATCACGATCGGCCGGTCCAGCCCCGCATAGTCGAACATCAGCGAGGAGTAGTCCGTCACCAGCGCGTCGGAGGCCAGGCACAGCTCCTCCACCGACGGGTGGGAGGACACGTCGATCAGCCGCGGGTGCGGGTCCCCCGAGAACGGGAGGTCGCCGTACGTGAGGTGGGCGCGGGCCAGGATCGTGAAGCGGGGGCCCAGATCGCGCAGGACCCGCTCGAAGTCCAGGTGCTCGGGCCGGCTGCGCCGGTAATCGCGGTGCGTGGGGGCGTACAGGACGGCGATCGAACCGGCCGGGATGCCCAGGCGGTCCCGGAGTTCGGCCACGTCCGCCGCGGTCGCCCGGTGGAAGACGTCGTTGCGCGGATAGCCGTACTCCAGGGTGGTGTAGGAGGAGGGCAGGGCCTTCTCCCAGACCAGGGTGGAGTGGCGGTTCGAGGACAGCAGGTAGTCCCACTGGTCGGCGCCCCGCAGCAGCCCCGCGAAGTCCGTGGTCGGGGTGGCCGCCGGGCGGTCCTGCAGGTCCAGGCCCACCCGCTTCAGCGGGGTGCCGTGCTGGGTCTGGAGCAGGATCTGGCCCCGGCGCTTGACCAGCGCCCGGTCGAAGTTGACGTTGGTGACCAGATAGCGGGCCCGCGCCAGGGCCGTCCAGTACGCGAAGGAGCCGGGGCGGAGCGCCACGGTCTGCCGCGGCAGCGAGGACGCGTGGCCCGGCCCGCAGATCCACGCCGTCCGCATGCCCGGCGCCAGCTCCCGCAGCTTCGCCTCGATGGCCGCCGGGTTGCAGGCGTACCCGCCGTGCCAGTACGCGCTGAACACCGCCAGATCGGAGCGGACCGGCAGCAGCCGCTGGAGCCGGTAGTGCAGCCGGCACACCGTCTCGCGCAGCCCCTGGCGGGCCGCCGCCGCGCCCCGCCCGGCCGACAGCCCGGCCGCCCGCAGCACCGAAAGGCTGCGGTAGAGGCGCCGTACGCCCAACCGCATCAGCAGGTGCCGCACCCGGTCCACCCGGGACACCGGCAGCACCGCGGACCCCGCCGAACGGTAGCGGCGCAGCTGGTCCGCGGCCCGCCGGAAGAACTCGGCCCGGGACGCCCGCGGCAGCCGCACCCGGTCCGCGAACAGCGCGCAGTAGTGCTCGGCCATCCGCCGGTGCACCACCGGCCGCCAGCGCTCCAGTTCCGGCCGGCCGCCCAGGAAGGCGAACACCCGGTCGTACTGGTCGAAGATCTCCAGGTGCCGGGGGCTGGTCGTGGTCAGGATCGAACCCGTCCGCCGCTGCCGGTAGTGCACGCACACCCGGTCCAGGACCGCCACCGACTCGGCGGCCAGCAGCGCCGGATACGTCCAGGGCGTGTCCTCGTACAGGCCGGGCGGGAACTCCAGGCCCTCCCGCTCCACGAAATCCCGGCGGTACGCCTTGTTCCACACCACCATCAGCATGCCCAGCAGGGCCGGCCGGTCGACGAGCCGGAAACTGGCCGGGCCCTCCTCGGACAGCCGGTGGGACAGCCGGTTGCGCAGCAGCTCACCGGTCCAGAAGGTGCGCGCGTAGTCGTACACCAGCACGTCGGGGGAGCCGGCGGCCTTCAGCCGGTCCGCGATGGCCTGGAGCGCGCCCGGGGCGAGGGTGTCGTCCCCGTCCAGGAACACCACGTAATCGCCGGTGGCCCGGGCCAGACCCGCGTTGCGGGCCGGGCCCAGGCCCAGGTTGTGCGCCAGGTGAACGGCCGTGACCCGCGGATCGCGGGCCGCGTACTCGTCGAGGATCGAACCGCAGGCGTCCGGGGAGGCATCGTCCACCGCGATCAGTTCCAGGTCCGGGTACGACTGGGACAGGACCGAGTCCAGACTCTCCTGCAGGTACGCCTGGACCTTGTACGCGGGCACGATGACGCTGAACCGGGGCACGGCACATCCAGGGGTCGGCGCGGGCATATTGCCCAGGAACCGCTCCGGCGATCAGCGGGTTACGCGAGACGTGGCAATCGGGTTACGGAGTGTCAACTCCGCACGTCAGCCGGTGTCCGCTACTTGACCGCGCCCGCCATCACCCCCGTCACGAACTGCCGCTGGAACGCGAAGAAGACGACGAGGGGCACCACCATCGACAGGAACGCGCCCGGCGCGAGGACGTCGATGTTGTTGCCGAACTGCCGTACCTGCTGCTGCAGGGCCACCGTGACGGGCGGCGAGGCCGAGTCCGCGAAGACCAGGGCCACCAGCATGTCGTTCCACACCCACAGGAACTGGAAGATGCCGAGCGAGGCGATCGCCGGACCGCCCAGCGGCAGCACCACCCGGGCGAACAGCCGCAGTTCCCCCGCCCCGTCCAGCCGGGCCGCCTCCAGCAGTTCGCGCGGGATCTCCGCGAAGAAGTTGCGCAGCAGGAAGACGGCGAAGGGGAGGCCGAAGGCGGTGTGGAAGAGCACCACTCCGGCCGTGGTCTCGAACAGGCCGATGGTGCCGAAGAGTTCGGACACCGGGATCAGCGCCACCTGGACCGGGACCACCAACAGGCCGACCACGATCAGGAACAGCCAGTCCCGGCCCGGGAACTCCAGCCAGGCGAAGGCGTACCCGGCGAACGCGCCGAGCACCACCACCAGCAGGGTCGCCGGCACGGTGATGGCCACCGTGTTGAGCAGCGAACCCGTGATGGTGTCGTTGGCCAGCAGGTCCGCGTAGTTGCCGGTGGTCAGCCGGGCCGGTTCCGCGAACACCTGCCACCAGCCCTCCCGGTTCAGATCGGCGGGCGCCAGGAACGAGGACAGCAGCAGGCCCAGCGTCGGCAGCAGCCAGAACAGGGCCGCGAGGACCAGGAAGACCCGGACCGCCCCGCCGGCGGCCCGTGCCGCCAGCCGGCCGGCCAGCGGTGCCTTGGCGGGGGCGCTCATCGGGACCTCTCCTTCCGCAGCCTGCGGATGTTCACCAGCATCACCGGCACCACCAGGATCAGCAGCAGGACCGCGATGGCGCTGCCCACCCCCTGGTCGGCGTCCGTCCCGAACGAGGTCCGGTACAGCTGAAGCGCCAGCACGTTCGCGTCGTCCTGGACCGACCCCGGCGCGATCACGAAGACCAGGTCGAAGATCTTCATCACGTTGATCACCAGGGTGACCAGGACCACCACGAGGACCGGCGCCAGCACCGGCACGGTGATCCGCCGGAACACCTGCCACTCGTTCGCCCCGTCCACCCGGGCCGCCTCCAGCAGCTCCCGCGGCACCGCCGCGAGCCCGGCCCCGATCAGCACCATCGCGAAGCCCGCCCACATCCACACGTACGCCCCGATGACCGCCGGGGTCACCAACGACGGCCCCAGCCAGTCCACCCCCGCGTACGCCTCCCGGAAGTTCTCCGCCGGCAGCCGCAGCACCGCCCCGTCGGCCTTCGCCGACAGGCTGAACGTGCCGTCCGCCCGCGCCCGGGTGGACTCCACCACCTTTCCGTCCTTCACCGCCTCGATCCGCATGCCCGCGAACGCCGACTCGCTCGGATCCACCGTGTTCGTCCGGCCGCCCCCGCCCCGGGTGAAGTCCTGCCAGGCCGTCCCGGTGACCTTCCCCGGATCGGCCGTGGCCGGCACCGCGGTCCTGGTGCCCTCCGGCAGCGCCCCCGGCGCCACCCCCACCAGCGGCAGCAGCACCGGCGCACCCGCCCGCACCGGATCACGGGTCACGTACGCGCCGCCGCCCGCCGCCACCAGCGGCGAATCACGGCCCGGCCGGGCCTTCGGGAACGCCGAACTCTCCGCGAAGGTGTCGTGCACCCCCACCCACACCGCGTTGGCCACACCCCGGTCGGGATCCTGCTCGTACACCAGCCGGAAGATGATCCCCGCCGCCAGCATCGAGATCGCCATCGGCATGAACACCAGCAGCTTGAACGCCGTACCCCAGCGCACCCGTTCGGTCAGCACCGCGAAGATCAGACCGAGCACGGTCGCCGTGGTGGGCGCCAGCACCACCCACACCGCGGTGTTCTGCAGCGCGGTGCGGATGGTGTCGTCCCGCAGGATCTCCCCGTAGTTGCCCAGCCCCACGAAGGAGCCGCCCGACCGGTCGAAGAGGCTCCGGTAGACGGAATAGCCGATCGGCTGCACGACCAGCGCGCCGAGCAGGACCAGCGCGGGCAGCAGGAAGGCCGCCGCCACGAGCCGCTGCCGCTGCCGCTGCTGGTTCTGCTGCTTCGCGGCGGGCCGTGGTGGCCGCGTACGGGTCGTCGTGGGCCCGGTCGTGCCGGGCCGTGATGTCCCGGTCACCGGGATCAGTTCCCGTACGCCTTTGCCGCGTCGGCCTCCAGCCGGGCTTGCGCGCCCGCGACATCGGACGGGTTCTTCAGGAAGTCCTGCAGCCCCTTCCACTCACCCGCGCCCGGCGTGCCGCCGAACGCCGCCGGCGCCTGGTCGGACATGTCGAACCGGAAGTCGTCGCCCGCCGCGATCAGCGCCTTCGCGATCTCCCGCTGGATGTCGTTCGGATACGCCTCGGGCCGCACCGACTTGTTCGGCGACACGAACCCGCCCTCCCGGGCCTGGATCTCCGCCGCGTCCGCCGAGGCCAGGAAGGTCAGCAGGGCCTGCGCGCCCTTCGACGGCTTCAGCGCCACCGCCACGTCGCCGCCCGACACCACCGGCGCCTTCTCACCGACCGCCGGGAACGGGAACACCAGCGCGTCCTCACCGATCTTCGCCTCGGTCTGCGCGATGTTCACCGCCACGAAGTCGCCCTCGAAGACCATCGCCGCGGCCGGCTGGTCGCCGCCGGTGAACGTCTGCGTCACCGACTTGGGGAACTCGGTCGCCAGCGCGCCGGTCTGGCCGCCCGCCAGATAGTCCTTGCGGCCGAACAGCTCACCGAGCGTCGTCAGCGCCTGCTTGACGCTGTCGTCCGTCCACTTGATCTCGTGCTTGGCCAGCTTGTCGTACTTCTCCGGGCCCGCCTGGGAGAGGTAGACGTTCTCGAACCAGTCGGTGAGGGTCCAGCCGTCCGCCCCGCCCACCGAGACGGCCGGGATGCCGGACGCCGAGATGGTCTCGGCGGTGGCCAGGAACTCCTTCCAGGTCTTGGGGACCTTCGCCCCCGCCGCCTCGAAAGCCTTCGCGTTGTACCAGACCAGCGACTTGTTCGCGGCCTTGTAATACACCCCGTACTGGGTGCCGCCCACCGCGCCGAGGGACTTCCAGCCCGCCGAATAGTTCTTGTCCAGCTGCGCCTGGGCCTCCGGGCCCACCGGCTGCGCCCACTTGTTCTGCACGGCCGAGACCAGCGCGCCCACCTGCGGCAGCAGTGCCACGTCCGGCGGCTGCCCGCCCGCCACCTTGGTACCGAGGAAGTTGACGATCGGGTCCTGGGCCGGCACGAAGGTGACGCTCGCCCCGGTCCGCTTCTCGAACTCCTTGAGCACCTTGGTGAAGTTGGCCTGCTCGGGGCCCGTCCACACGGCCGCGACCTCGATCTTCTCGCCGGAAAGGGAAGGTAACCGCACCCCGCCGGCGCCGGGCTGGGAGGCCCCGCCCGAGGGGGCCCCTTCCTTCTTCCCTCCGTCGCCGTCCCCGCCCCCGCAGGCGGTGAGTGCGAGCGCGCCCAGGGCGGCCATCGCCACCCAGGCGTGCGTCGTCGTACGGCTTCGTCCGCGGATGCGCATGGCTGTGCCCCCGATGCCCGTGGTGTGTTCCGTGCCACAAGGTCTACGCCGTCACTCCTGCCGCCCGCAATACCGCGTCGGCCCGAAGGCCGTCGGGCTCAGGGCGCGGCCGGGAACAGCACGGGTATCGCCGAGACCAGGTGGGAGGCCCGCTCCAGGGCGCTGGCCAGCAGGGCGAGGTCGGTCGGGCCGTTGCCCAGCTCGCGCACCGGACGACGGGCCGGCGGATCACCCATCCGGTCCCACTCCACCGGCACCACCGTCGGCCGCAGGGTGGCCGTCCGCGGAATCCGGCCGGTCACCCGGCCCCCCTGGAAGGGGATGCCGCGGCCGTCCGGATACCGCAGCACACCCCGGCCGGGGCCCGGCTGATCGGGTGCGTCCAGCTCCACCCGCAGCCGCGCCAGCCGGGCCGGCTCGGTCTCCGCGGTGCGCTCCGGGCGGGCGGTGGCCGCGACCAGGTGCACCCCGAGCCGGCCGCCCTCGCGGGCCACCGCCTCCAGGGCGCGCACCACCGAACCGGCGGCCGGCCGGCCGGTACTGCCCAGCGCCGGCGCGACCAGCGCATCGAAATCGTCGACCAGCACCACCAGCCGGGGCAGCGGGCCGGGCCCGGCGGCCGGCTCGGTCCTGGTGTTCGCCCGCAGCCGCAGCGTGCCGGAGCGCGGGGGGTCGAGGTCGCCGTTCCCGCGCACTTCGCCGGGGCTGGGCCGGCGCGGGGCGACCATCCGGTCGGACACCTCCCGCCGGGCGTGCCACTCGCTGAACGACATCCCCTCCAGCAGCTCCGACCGGCGCTTCAGCTCGGCGCCGAGGGCCTGCGCGAACTCGCGCATCCGGAGCGGATCGGAAGCCACCAGGTGCGCCGAGACGTGCGGCAGCTCGGTGCACGGGCCCAGGCCCTCGCCGCGCTCACCGCCGGCCCCGTCGAGCAGCACCAGTCCGAGCCGGTCCGGGCGCGCGGCCGAGGACAGCGAGGCGGCGACCGACCGGAGCAGCTCGGTCCGCCCGCTGCCGGGCGGACCCTCGATCAGCAGGTGCGGCCCGTCGGCCACCAGCTCGGCCCCGACCGGCCCGCGCCGGCCGCTGCCGAGGATCACCTCGGCCAGCCCGCCGACGCTCTGCCCCTGCTCGGTGGCGGCCGCCCAACGGGCCATCAGGGAGGCTGGGGTGGCGCGCGCCAGCCCCAGCTCGTCGAGGAGCCGCGCGGTCTGCGGCAGCGCGGCCGCGGCCGCCGGGCGGGCCGGGCCGGGCGTACCGGCCTCCGGGCGCAGCGGCGCCAGGGCGCGGGCGAACCGCTCCGCCCAGGCGGCGGAGACGCCGTCGGCGGTGGCGCCCCGGCCGTGCCCGGTCAACTGCCCGCCGCGGACCGGGAAACTGCGGACCGTGGTGGCCACGTCCCCGCTGAGCAGCGCGACCTCACCGCAGTCCCGGAACGCCGGGACGACGGCGCAGGCCGCCTCGAAGGTCTCGGTGAGGGTGGAGGCGGGGGTGGCGGCCGGCGCCTCGGCGAGGCAGAGCAGGTGGATCCCGGCGGCGGGGCCGTGCGAGGCGAGCCGGCCGGTCAGATCCCGGAGCGGGCCCGGCCCCGGATCCCCGTCGAGCACCACCAGCGTGTACGAGCCCTCGTACGCCTGCGAGGCCTGCCGCACCTCGGCAGGGCCGGCGGCGGCCCAGCCGGTGCCGAGCGGGCCGTCGTCCAGCCGCCGGGTCAGCTCGGCGGTCCGGGCGGCCGCCTGGTCGCGGTCGTAGGCCAGCAGCAGCCGGCAGTCCTGGCCGTGCGCCGGCCGGGTGTGCGGCAGCCAGCCCAGCCAGCCCCAGTCCCGGACCCGGTCCGGGACCGGCCGGGCGCGGTCGGTGGCGAGCAGTACGATCTCCAGCTCGCCGGGGGAGTGCCGGGCGGCCAGCTGTGCCACCACCGAGCGGGCCAGGCCGGTCAGCCGGGCCCGCGGGCCGGCCAGCCCGAGCGCGCCGGACTCCCGCAGCGACACCCGGCAGCCGGCCCCGAGGCCCACCCCGAGCGGCTCACCGCCGCCGGCCCACAGCTCCCGCGTCGGCCCGAGCGCGGCCAGCAGCAGGGCGGCGGGGTTGTCCCGGCCGGGCAGGGAACCCGCCTCGGCCTCGACGGCCACCGGCTCGACCGGCTCGGCCTCGTCCCGCCCCACCCACTTCCGCGCCCACGCCCCGATGCCCCGCCGCCGGCCCTTCCCGACCTGCCCGGCCTCTTCCGCCCGCCCGTCGCGGCTGCCGCTGCCGTCCGGCCCGCGGCTGCCGTCGATCCCGCCGGGGGCGTACGGCCCGGCGGCCGTGCCCGCGCCCGCAGCCGCGGCTGCGCCGGAGCCGCCGCGGGGCCCCGCATGACCGGCCTGCGGCCACCCGGCGGGGCCGGCGCCGGGCTGGGGTGCGCCGGTGGACCCGGCGGGGTCGTACGGGCCGGGCTGCGGCTGGGCGCCGGCGGGCGTGGCCCCGGGGCCGTGGTGCTCCGCACCGGCGTGACTGCCGGCCTGCGGCCATCCGGCGGGGCCGGAGCCCGCGCCCGCGTCCGCCCCGCCCGGGGCCGAGAAGTCCGGGGCCGAGAGGTCCGGGGCCGGGGGGAGGGCCAGGTGGCCCTCGGAGTCGGGGGTGAGGGGGAGCGGGATCTGGGGGGCCGAGGCGAGGCGGAGGGTGGATTCGCCGATGCGGAGCAGAGCGCCCGGGGCCAGCAGGACCGGTTCGCCGCCGACGGTCCCGCCGTCCACCGTGGTCCCGTTCGTGGAGTCGAGGTCGGCCACCCGCACTCGCCCGTCCTCACCCACCACCACCGCGCAGTGCAGCCGCGACACGTCGGGATCGTCCAGCGGCACGTCCGCATCCCCGGACCTCCCGATCCGCAGCTGCCCGGGGTGCAGCAGGTGCACCCCGCCGGCGTCCGGGCCGGCCACCACCTGGAGCTGGGCCGCCGCGCCCGAAGTCGTGATGCCGGCGGTGTCGGGGACCGGTGTGTGCACGGCCAGGACCGCCCCGTCCACCAGCGGCGGCTCCCCGAGCACCCGGCGCTGCGGATCGAGCCGTTCCGCGCCGGCGTACAGCACGACCGTGCCCCCGGTGTCCGGGCCGCCGACGGTCGCGGCGAGGCCGGAGGCCACCGCGGACAGAGTCGTGCCGACGGGCGCGGTGACGAGCACGTCACAGGTCGCGGGCACGGTCTGGTGGCCGTTGCGCGGCCCGATGACGGTCAGCCGGATCTGCATCGCCGTCGCGGTCCCTTCTGCGCGGTGCGTGCGGCGCCCGGCGGGTCACGGACGACGGGACATGCTGCCCGGTCCGCCCCCCACCCGGCACGGACGCGTCCGTCCGGTCAGGTCTGCCGGAACACCGGGCTCCCGCCCCGCCGTTCCGTGCTGGGTGCATCCTCGCACCTGCCGCCGACAACACGCCCGGCACCCACCAACAAGTGATCTTGAACGATCGTTCCGCCGCGAAAATACGGACGTAAACCGCCCCCGGCATACCCCACAAACATCACCCTTCGCACATATGTGCGGCAACCAACCCTCCGTGCCCCGCGTCTACCGGGGGGACACCCCCTAGAGTGGGCCGATAGCAACAGCGACAGCAGGGGAGCGCGAGACGTGCGGCCAGTCGGCAGCAAGTACCTGCTCGAGGAGCCGCTCGGACGCGGCGCCACGGGCACCGTCTGGCGTGCGCGCCAGCAGGATGCCGGACAGTCCGGCGGCCCCGGCGAGACGGTCGCCATCAAGGTGCTCAAGGAAGAGCTGGCGAACGACGCCGACATCGTCATGCGCTTCCTGCGCGAGCGCTCGGTCCTGCTCCGCCTGACGCACCCCAACATCGTCCGCACCCGCGACCTCGTCGTCGAGGGCGACCTCCTCGCCCTGGTCATGGACCTGGTCGAGGGCCCGGACCTGCACAAGTACATCCGGGAGAACGGCCCCCTCACGCCGGTCGCCGCGAGCCTGCTGACCGCCCAGATCGCGGACGCGCTCGCCGCCAGCCACGCCGACGGCGTGGTCCACCGCGACCTGAAGCCCGCCAACGTGCTGCTGGACGAGAGCGACGGGCAGATGCGCCCGATGCTCACCGACTTCGGCATCGCCCGGCTGGCCGACTCCCCGGGCCTGACCCGCACCCACGAGTTCGTCGGCACCCCCGCCTACGTGGCGCCCGAGTCCGCCGAGGGCCGCCCGCAGACCTCAGCCGTCGACATCTACGGCGCCGGCATCCTGCTGTACGAACTGGTCACCGGCCGCCCGCCGTTCGCCGGCGGCACCGCGCTGGAGGTGCTGCACCGGCACCTCAGCGAGGAGCCGCAGCGCCCGTCCACGGTGCCCGAGCCGCTGTGGACCGTCATCGAGCGCTGCCTGCGCAAGGAGCCGGACGAGCGCCCCAGCGCCGAGAGCCTGGCCCGCGCCCTGCGCGTGGTCGCCGCCGGCATCGGCGTGCACTCCGCCCCGCCCGAGGTCGAGGCCGCCCTCGGGGTCGGCGCCCTGCTCGCCCCCGACCCGTCGCCGGCGCCGGTCCCGGAGATCCCGGGTGCCGCCGACGCGACCCAGGTGCTGCCCAGCGGGGGCGGGTCCCCGCTCGGCGCGTACGACCCGAACGGCGCCACCTCCGTGCTGCCCAGCACCGGCCGCCCCGGGGCAGCCGGTGGCCAGGGTGGCCAGGGCGCCCCGGCCGCCGACCCCACCGCCGTCATGCCGCCCGTCCAGCGCCCCGACTCGCCGCACCCCTGGCAGTCCCAGATGCAGGCCGCCCGGGACCGCAACGAGCAGACCCAGATCCAGTACCTGGACCCGAGCGAGGACCCCCTGCGGCGCCGCCCGCAGCGGCAGGCCCCGCCGCCGGCCCCGCCGTACCAGGAGCCCGGCCGACGTCGGCCCCAGCAGCCGCAGCAGCCCCAGCCGTACCAGCAGCAGCCGCCGCAGGGGTACCACCAGGCGCCCCCGCCGCAGTACCAGCAGCAGCCGCCGCAGTACGCGCCCCCGCCGCCGCAGCACTACCAGCCGCAGCCCCCGCCGCAGGCGTACCAGCAGCCGCAGCGCCCCCAGCCGCAGCCGCAGCCGCACCGGCCGCAGTACCAGCCGCCGCAGGCCCCGCCGCCCCAGCAGCCCGGCCCGCGCGAGCGGGAACCCCGCGAGCCCCGCCGCCGCAGCGCCAACCCGATGCGGATCCCGGGCCTGGGCTGCCTCAAGGGCTGCCTGTTCATGATCGTGATCTTCGTCGTGGCGGGCTGGCTGATCTGGGAGTTCACCGGACTCCAGGAGTGGGTCGGCACCGGCAAGGGCTGGTGGGACCAGCTCTGGTCCTGGGGCTCCGGCGTCGCGGACTGGATCGGCGAGCTCGGCGGGAGCGAGGGCAGCGGCGGCAGCGGCGGAGGCTCTGGTTCCGGCACCCCGTAGCGCCGAGTTCGTGGATTTGTCGACATCCGGGACGTGATTTCCCCCGCAGAAGTGAAGGTCGCCGCGAATCGAGCCCCCTAGTGGCCTCCAACGCTCACGCGGCCGCGTAGCTTTGGGGCGTACGCCAGCCGCTGAGGGAGCAGTCGTGGCACGGAAGATCGGCAGCCGGTACACCGCTCACCAGATCCTGGGGCGCGGCAGTGCCGGCACGGTGTGGCTCGGGGAGGGCCCGGACGGGCCCGTCGCCGTCAAGCTCCTGCGCGAGGACCTCGCGTCCGACCAGGAGCTGGTGGGGCGGTTCGTCCAGGAGCGCAGCGCGCTGCTCGGCCTGGAGCATCCGCACGTCGTGTCCGTCCGCGACCTCGTCGTCGACGGCAACGACCTCGCGCTGGTCATGGACCTGGTCCGCGGCACCGACCTGCGGACCCGGCTCGACCGCGAGCGGCGGCTCGCCCCCGAGGCGGCCGTCGCGATCGTCGCCGACGTCGCGGACGCGCTGGCCGCCGCGCATGCGGCGGGGGTGGTGCACCGCGACGTCAAGCCGGAGAACGTCCTGCTCGACATGCAGGGCCCGCTCGGCCCCGGCGGCGCGCACCCGGCGCTGCTCACCGACTTCGGCGTGGCCAAGCTGATCGACTCCCCGCGGCGGGCCGGACCGCCGCCCGGCGCCGCGCGCTCCGCCCAGCCCACCCGGATCATCGGCACCCCGGACTACCTGGCCCCCGAGATCGTCGAGGGGCTGCCGCCGCGGGCCGCGGTGGACATATACGCGCTCGCGACCGTTCTGTACGAGCTGCTCGCCGGGTTCACGCCGTTCGGCGGCGGGCACCCCGGGGCGGTGCTGCGCCGTCATGTCACCGAGACGGTCGTTCCGCTGCCCGGGATCCCGGACGAGCTGTGGCAGCTGATAGTCCAGTGCCTGGCCAAGGGGCCGGCCTCGCGGCTGCGCGCCTCGGAGATGTCGGTCCGGCTGCGCGAGCTGCTGCCGCTGCTGGCGGGGATGCCGCCGCTGGACGTGGACGAGCCCGACGACCTGGAGCAGGCGGAGGCGGTGGCCGCCGTACCGGAGGAGCCGGCTCCTTCCGGGGCGGAGAGGCGGCGGGGGGTGGTTCCGCTCGTGCCGGGTTCTTCGACCGACTCGAACCGGGACACGCATACGTCCATGCGGGTGCCGGGGCCGGAGGAACTGGCGGGCGGCGCCCTGGGCACGGCCCGCGTGCCCCGTCCGGCCGGGGGCCACCGGCCGGGCTCCGCCCGGCACCGGGCGGACACGGTCCGCAGGCGGCGGCTGCTGTTGACCACCGCTGCGGTGGTGCTGGCTGCGGCCGTCGCGGTGGGCGGGTGGTTCGCCACCTCCGACGCTGCCCCGCCCCCACCCTCGGACACGAAACAATCGGTCCCAGCCCACCCATAACCCCGGCCGCCGCCGCTGCCGTAGCCCCTGCTGCCTGCTGCCTGCTGCCTGCTGCCTGCTGCCTGCTGCCCGCTGCCCGCTGCCCGCTGCCCGCTGCCCGCTGCCCGCTGCGCGGAGCCTTTCCCCACCCCGCCCCTTCCCGTAACCGGGCTCTGCCCGGGCCCGCGCCTCAATCGCCGGCGGGGCTGGGTGGGTACCGCGGGGCGGGGCTGAATGTGCCTGGGTTTCGGCCGGGGGGGTGGGTGGAGGCTTGTGGTGCCCCTGCGGGCCGGCTTCCCGGGGCGCTGCCCCGGACCCCGCGCCTCAAACGCCGGCGGGGCTGGGGGGTACCGCCGTGCGGGGTGGCCCTGGCCTTCGGCCGCGGTGTCGGGGCTTGTGGCGCCCTGCGGGCCGGCTTCCCGGGGCGCTGCCCCGGACCCCGCGCCTCAATCGCCGGCGGGGCTGGGAATGCCGGCGGGCCGGAAATGGGCGCCGGGCCGGAAAGGGCGCCGGGTCTCAAACGCCGCGCGAGGCTGGATGGGCGCAGCACATCCAGCCCGCGCGGCGTTTGAGCGCGCCGGGCGCGGAGCGCACGGAACGGTGCCGGGCGGAGCCCGTGCGCCCGGCGGGGGGCTGGGGGCTTGCCCCCGGTTCGGGAAGGGGCGGGGTGGGGAAAGGCTCCGCGCAGCGGCCCCCCCGCCCACCGACCCGGCCCTGCCGGTGCCCGGCGGGGGGCGCGGGGAGCTCCGCGTCGCGCAAACGTCGCCGGGGCGGTGCCCGGCGGGGGGCACGGGGAGCTCCGCGTCGCGTAGTCCTGCCGACGTCGCCGGGGGGCCCGGCCCCGGCGACGGTGGACGGCTACACCGGCAGGAGGTCCGGGTGCCAGCGGCGGGCTACTGCCGGGTGGGCGCGGGCGAAGCCCTTCAGTTCGTTGCGGCCGTACTCCTTGTACAGGGGGTTCGCCGCATCGTGCGACAGCCCCGGAGCGTGCTCCAGGTAAGCCCCCGGGACCGTCTCCACGACCGTGTCCAGCCGGGGGTTGTAGAAGAACGGTACGGAGAATCGTTCCACCGCACCCGGCGGGCTCACCACCCGGTGGTCGGTCGCCTTCAGATACCCCTCGGTCGCGATCTCCAGCAGCTCCCCCAGGTTCACCACGAACGCACCCTCCAGCGGCGGCACGTCCAGGAACCCCCCGTCCTTCACCACCTGGAGCCCGCCGACCGAGTCCTGGAGGAGCAGGGTCAGGAAGCCGTAGTCCTTGTGTGCCCCCACCCCCTGCCCGGCACCGGTCGGGTCCGCCCCCGGGTAGCGGATCAGCTTGGTGTGCAGGTGCGGCCGGTCCGCGAACGCCGCGTCGAAGAAGTCCTCCGGGGCCCCGATCGAGGCCAGCAGCTCCCGCAGCAGCCGGTGCGCCACCGCCGCCAGCCGCTCCTGCCAGTCCAGGACGACGGTCCGCAGCTCGGGCAGGGCCGCCGGCCACTGGTTGGGCCCCTCCAGCCACAGGTAGGCCGGGTCCCCGGGCTTCAGCTCGGGCGCCGGCCGTTCTGCGCCCACGTCCAACTGGTCGCGCCAGTCGGAGGAGCCGCCGGTCACCTCGTGGCCGATCCGGGTGTAGCCGCGGAAGTGCGGGGAGTTCAGATTGCTCACGGCGAGCCGGTCGGCTTCCGGGAGGGCGAAGAAGGCCCTGGTCAGATCCAGTATTCGGGAGATCTCGGCGGCGGTGACGCCGTGCCCGGTCAGGTGCAGGAATCCGGTGTCCCGGGCGGCCGCGTGCAGCTCCTCGCGGAAGGCGTCCCGCCGGGCGGGATCGTCGGCCAGCGAGAGGTCCAGCACGGGCAGAGAAGAGGAGACGGGAGAGACCGGAGAGTGGTCGCGGGTGTGGTCGGGGGTGTGCGCGGACGGCATGACGGCTCCGTTTCGGATGTCACGGGGTCCTGCTCCCAGGGATGGCGGGAGAGCGGGTGGAGGGAGAGACCGCCGGCAGGGGGTGGCGCCGGGGCCGCGTGTGCCGCGTACAGGACCGGAGGAATCAGGCGGGTGAAGCGCTGGTTCTAGTCCGGCGGCAGACAGCTCGTCGTGGTGACACGCATGAAGTCCACATGGCGTCGTTTCACGAGAAGGGGCATAGCCCGAGGGTACGCCGGACGGCTCTGTCCGGGGACCGGCTACGCTGGACCCGTGGCAGTCGTCGATGTATCCGAAGAGCTGAAGTCCCTCTCCTCGACCATGGGGTCGATCGAGGCCGTCCTGGACCTCGACAAGCTGAGGGCAGAAATCGCCGTGCTCGAGGAGCAGGCCGCGGTGCCGTCCCTGTGGGACGACCCCGAGGCAGCCCAGAAGATCACGAGCAAGCTTTCGCACCTCCAGGCCGAGGTCCGCAAGACCGAGGCGCTGCGCGGCCGGATCGACGACCTCGCCGTGCTGTTCGAGCTCGCCCAGGAGATGGACGACGCCGACACCCTGGCCGAGGCCGAGGCCGAGCTGGTGCTCGTCCGCAAGGCGCTCGACGAGATGGAGGTCCGCACCCTCCTGTCCGGCGAGTACGCCGAGCGCGAGGCGCTGGTCAACATCCGCGCCGAGGCCGGCGGCGTCGACGCCTCCGACTTCGCCGAGCGGCTCCAGCGCATGTACCTCCGCTGGGCCGAGCGCCACGGCTACGCCACCGAGGTGTACGAGACCTCGTACGCGGAAGAGGCCGGCATCAAGTCGACCACCTTCGTGGTCAAGGCCCCGTACGCCTACGGCACGCTTTCCGTCGAGCAGGGCACCCACCGCCTCGTGCGCATCTCGCCCTTCGACAACCAGGGCCGCCGCCAGACCTCCTTCGCGGGCGTCGAGGTGCTCCCGGTCGTCGAGACCAGCGACCACGTCGAGATCGACGAGTCCGAGCTGCGCGTGGACGTGTACCGCGCCTCCGGCCCCGGCGGCCAGGGCGTCAACACCACCGACTCGGCGGTCCGCATCACGCACATCCCGACCGGCATCGTGGTGTCCTGCCAGAACGAGCGCTCCCAGATCCAGAACAAGGCGAGCGCCATGAACGTCCTCCAGGCCAAGCTGCTCGAGCGGCGCCGCCAGGAGGAGCAGGCCAAGATGGACGCCCTCAAGGACGGCGGCAGCTCCTGGGGCAACCAGATGCGCTCCTACGTCCTGCACCCGTACCAGATGGTCAAGGACCTGCGGACGGAGTTCGAGGTCGGCAACCCGCAGGCCGTCCTGGACGGCGAGATCGACGGCTTCCTCGAGGCCGGCATCCGCTGGCGCAAGCAGCAGGAGCAGACCGCCTAGGCCCGTCCCCGGTAGCGGTACGGAACAGAACACGGGTGGGGCCCGGACACCTTCAGGTGTCCGGGCCCCACCCGTGTTCTGCATGCATGATCGGGACGCGGTGGAACAGCGCCGACGACGGACAGCCCTACGCGGTCTGGTACGCCACCAGAGCCAGAGCTGCCAAGAGCACCACCATGAGCGCGATGAGCGCCATGGGGTTCAGGCCGGCGAAGGGGCGCTCCTGCTGGAGGCGCTCCCGGTTGGCCCGGCACACCGGGCAGCGGCCCTGGCTGACGGGCGCGGCGCAGTTCGCGCACACGAGCCGGTCATATGTCATGCGCTCTCCTCCTCTCGTCCCCTGGAACAACGGCGGGGGGAACGCAACCGTTCCCCCTACCACTGTGCCAGCTCGCGCGGCATTCGGCGCGGCCCGCCCGGGACCCGACCGTCCGTGCGGTATCGCGGGCGGGACTCGGCGAGGGACATGGTGAGGGATATATCGGGCAACTCCGGACGCTGGGTCCCGGCCTCCCGCCCGTTCGCGTATGGTCACGCACACCTACTCCCGGCGACCGTGGTGCACCCGTGATCCGATTCGACAGTGTCTCCAAGTCCTACCCGAAGCAGAACCGCCCGGCACTCAGGGACGTGTCCCTGGAGATCGCCAAGGGTGAGTTCGTCTTCCTGGTCGGCTCCTCCGGCTCCGGAAAGTCCACCTTCCTGAGACTCGTCCTCCGCGAGGAGCGGGCGAGCCACGGCCAGGTGCACGTCCTGGGCAAGGACCTCGCCCGGCTCTCCAACTGGAAGGTCCCCCACATGCGGCGCCAGCTCGGCACCGTGTTCCAGGACTTCCGGCTGCTCCCCAACAAGACCGTCGCGGAGAACGTGGCCTTCGCCCAGGAGGTCATCGGCAAGCCCCGCGGCGAGATCCGCAAGGCCGTCCCGCAGGTGCTGGAGCTGGTCGGACTGGGCGGCAAGGAGGAGCGGATGCCCGGCGAGCTGTCCGGCGGCGAGCAGCAGCGCGTGGCCATCGCGCGGGCCTTCGTCAACCGGCCGGCCCTGCTGATCGCGGACGAGCCCACCGGCAACCTCGACCCGCAGACCTCCGTCGGCATCATGAAGCTGCTGGACCGGATCAACCGCACCGGCACCACCGTGATCATGGCGACGCACGACCAGCAGATCGTCGACCAGATGCGCAAGCGCGTCATCGAACTCGAACAGGGCCGTCTCGTCCGCGACCAGTCGCGCGGCGTCTACGGCTACCAGCACTGAAAGACCGAAAGGCCGTAGAGACGCCATGCGCGCCCAGTTCGTCATGTCGGAGATCGGCGTCGGTCTCCGCCGCAATCTGACGATGACCTTCGCCGTCATCATTTCCGTCGCCCTTTCGCTGGCCCTGTTCGGTGGCTCCCTGCTCATGCGCGACCAGGTGAGCAAGATGAAGGGCTACTGGTACGACAAGGTCAACGTCACCATCTACCTCTGCAACAAGAACGACGCGGAGGACAGTGCCAAGGTCGGCGCCGGCGGGACGGGCGCCGGAACCGGCACCGGCGGCGCCCTGTGCGCCAAGGGCGCGGTGACCGCGGAGCAGAAGCAGCAGATCGAGGGCGAGCTCAAGAAGCTCGACATCGTCGAGACGGTCCGGTACGAGTCCGCCGACGAGGCCTACAAGCACTACAAGGAGCAGTACGGGCACACCGCGCTGGCCTCCACCATCACCCCGGACCAGATGCAGGAGTCCTTCCGGGTCAAGCTCGAGGACCCGGAGAAGTACAAGGTCATCACGAGTGCCTTCGCCGGCCGCGACGGGGTGCACTCGGTACAGGACCAGCGCTCCTACCTGGACAACCTGTTCCGGATGCTGAACTACCTCAACTACGCCGCCCTCGGCATCATGCTGATCATGCTGATCGTGGCGCTGCTGCTGATCGTCAACACGGTGCGCGTCTCGGCGTTCAGCCGTCGGCGGGAAACCGGGATCATGCGGCTGGTGGGCGCCTCCAGCTTCTACATCCAGGTCCCGTTCATCATGGAGGCCGCCTTCGCCGGCCTCATCGGCGCCGTCCTCGCCTGCGGGATGCTCGGCGCGGGCCAGTACTTCGTGATCGACCACGGGGCCGCGCTGCGCACCAAGATGGAGCTGATCAACTTCATCGGCTGGGACTCGGTGCTGACCAAGCTGCCGCTGGTCCTCGTCATCGGCGTGCTGATGCCCTCGCTTGCCGCGTTCATCGCGTTGCGCAAGTACCTGAAGGTGTGACAAGCGCCCCCTGAGCGGTACGGGCAACCAGCCGTCCCGCCGCGGGGTTTGTCCTAGACTCGGCGCCATGCCGGGCCGCCCCCCGTACTGTCTCCGGCCCCGCGACCTGCGTCGCGGGGCCGTCCTCACCTTGGCCTTACTCGGTGCCCTCGGCACGGCCGCCAGCACCGGCTGTTTCGGCGAAACGGCGGACCGTACGGTCGACATCGCCCGGGCCGGGACACCGGCCGCCGCACCGGCCGACCCCGCCGCTGCCGATGCCGCCGGCCCCGCCGCCTCCCCGGCGCGGCCGGGGACCGCCGACCGGGAAGCGGTGGCCCGGGCCGCCGCCGAGGCCGTCGCCGACGGAAAGTCCGGCAAGAAGGCCGCCCAGGAGGTGGTCAGCCGCAGCGGCGACCGCTGGGGCGTGGTCTACGACCGCACCGAGTACGCCGGCTTCGAAGAAGACCTCGACGGCCGCTGGACCGGGGTCGGCCTGTGGGCCGGCTGCCACCGCGACGGCAGCATCTCCGTCGACCGGGTCCAGCCCGGCGGTCCGGCCGACCGGGCCGGCATCCGGGCCGGCGACCGGCTCCTCGCCGTGGACGGCAAGCCGGTCACCGGCCTCACCACCGCCGAGGTCGTCACCTTGCTGCGCGGCACCGCCGGCACCGCCGTGGTGCTGGACCTGCGCCGGGACGGCCGGGACCGCACCGAAACCCTGCACCGCGCCCAGCTGCGCATCGAGCCGGTCACCGTCCGCAGCCTCCCCGGCGGCATCACCGTGATCAAGGTGTCCGCCTTCACCCGCGGCTCCGGCGACCGGGTCCGCGAGGCCGTCCGCGGCGCCCCGCCCGGCGCCGGCGTCATGCTGGACCTGCGCGGCAACCCCGGCGGCCTGGTCGCCGAGGCCGTGCGGGCCGCCTCCGCCTTCCTCGACGGCGGCCTGGTCGCCACCTACGACGTACGGGGTGCCCAGCGCGCCCTCTACGCCGACCGCGGCGGCGACACCGTCCGCCCGCTGGTGGCGCTGGTGGACGGGGGCACGATGAGCGCCGCCGAACTGCTCACCGGAGCCCTCCAGGACCGCGGCCGCGCCGTCGCCGTGGGCAGCCGTACCTTCGGCAAGGGCTCGGTGCAGCTGCCGACGGAGCTCCCCGACGGCTCGGTGGCCGAGCTGACGGTGGGTACGTACCGCACGCCCGCGGGCCGCAGCCTGGACGGCAGGGGCATCACCCCGGACCTCAACGCCGGCGGCGAGCGGACCGAGGAGCGGGCCCGCACGGTATTGGGTGGCCTCGGGGGCACCCCTTAGTGCGAAAATGACCGCACTATGGCTAAGGAAAAAGGGCGCAAGCTGATCGCCCAGAACAAGAAGGCGCGGCACGACTACACGATCCTCGACACCTACGAGTGCGGCCTCGTGCTCACCGGCACCGAGGTCAAGTCCCTGCGCCAGGGCCGGGCCTCGCTGGTGGACGGATTCGTGTCGGTGGAGGGGCGCGAAGTGTGGCTCTACAACGTGCACGTGCCGGAGTACAGCCAGGGGACGTGGACCAACCACAGCGCCCGGCGCAAGCGCAAGCTCCTCATGCACCGGGAGGAGATCGACAAGCTGGAGCGGAAGGCGGACGAGACGGGTCACACGGTCGTGCCCCTGTCGCTGTACTTCAAGGACGGCCGCGCGAAGGTGGAGATCGCGCTGGCGAAGGGCAAGAAGGAGTACGACAAGCGGCAGACGCTGCGGGAGAAGCAGGACACCCGCGAGACGAACCGGGCGATCTCGGCCATCCGTCGCAAGCAGCGCGGTACTGTTTAATCTCCTGGCACGCGGTGGTCCACTTCGCGTACCATGGCGTCAGCACCCCCCGCTTGCGGGTGGGAGCAGCTTGTTAAAAAAACATGGGGATGATCGGTTTCGACAGCGGATGTCGATGCAGGGGAAGCGAGCCGAGGAAGCGGCAATGATCTCGCTAACCATATGTCGCAAACAATAATCGCCAACTCCAAGAGCGATAACTCCCGCTTCACCCTCGCTGCCTAATAACAGTGAGCTGAAGCCTCTGTGAGGAGCGTCAGCCCGGAAGTGGTCCCGGTCCGGATCCTGGCGTCAACAAGGGATCTAAACCTCTAGCCCCGGTCACGGGGGTTGGAGGGAAATCAAACAGTGACTGAGCCCGTCGGAGACTTGTCCGTGTGATCTCCGGGGCCGAGAAAATCGCAGCGGACTGCGCTCGGAGAAGCCCTGCTTCTGCACCGTTGGACGCGGGTTCGATTCCCGCCATCTCCACTCATCCCATGTGGGCGAAGGCCCCGCGACCGGTTCGGTCGCGGGGCCTTCGTCATGTGCGGCTGCTCAGGAGCAGTACGGGATCTTGTTGAGGTTCTTCGCGTAGCGGGCGGCGATCCAGCCGCGGCCGTCGGCGAGCTTGTACCAGATCGAATTGCCGTCGACCTGCTGGCCGTTGGCCTTGCACTGCACCGGGACCACGGTGCCGTTCTTGATCTTGTGGGTCTGGGCGTATCCGGTGCTCGGGCCGGAGCGGACCTTCAGCTTGTGGTCCGGGGACACGATGCGGGCCTTGTACTGCGGCTGGGGCTTCGGCTGGCCGGGCTTGCCGTTGTCGTGGCCGTGGGGCTTGCCGCACTTCCTGCAGACGCCCGGCTTGCCCTGGTTGCCCTTCTCGCCCTTCTCACCCCTCGGCCCCTTGGGGCCCTGCGGGCCGGCCGGGCCCTGGATTCCCTGGGGACCCTGCGGTCCGGCGGGACCGCCCGCCGGGCCCTGCGGACCTTGCGGGCCCCGGGGTCCCTGCGGGCCGGCGAGGCCGGGCTCGCCCTGCCTGCCCTTCTCGCCCTGCCTGCCCTTTTCGCCCTTGGGACCCTTCTCGCCCTGGCGGCCCTTGGGGCCCTGTGGCCCGGCCGGGCCGCGGTCGCCCTGCTTGCCGGGCTTGCCCTTCGGTCCCTGCGGGCCGGCGGGGCCGAGGTCGCCCGTGGCGCCCTGGTCTCCCTTGGTGCCCTGGGGGCCCCGAGGTCCAGCCGGTCCCTGGATTCCCTGCGGTCCCCGGGGTCCCTGGGGGCCGGCCGGACCCTGCGGGCCGCCTTCCGGTCCCTGCGGGCCCTGGGGGCCGGCCGGACCCCGGATTCCCTGGGGGCCGGCCGGGCCGCGCTCGCCCGGGATGCCCTGTTCGCCCTGTTCGCCCTGTTCGCCCTGTTCGCCCTGTTCGCCCTGGTCACCCTGGTCGCCCTTGGGGCCTTGCGGGCCCCGAGGGCCGACGGGGCCCTGGAGGCCGGTCTCGCCCCGCTCACCCCGCTCGCCCCGCTCCCCCTGCTCGCCCTTCTCGCCCTTCGGGCCGGGCCGGCCCGGCTTGCCGTGGTGGCCGGGCAGGCCGGGGATGCCGGGCTTGCCGTGATCGCCCGGATCCCCCTTGTCGCCCTTCGGACCGGTGACCGGAGTGGCCACCGCGAACAGCGTGGGCGCATCCGCCCCGGTCGCCCACTCGCCGCCGTCCAGCGTGGTGCCCTCCGGCGCGTTCGCGTGCACCCGCAGGGCCACGCCCAGCCGGGTCCGCTCGTTCGCCGGGAAGGTGAAGCCGGCCCGGTTGCCGGCGTCGCAGGTCAGCAGCCGCGCGTCGGCGGACCGGGTGCACGGCACCGACGCCCGCTGCCCGTTCCAGTAGAAACGGGCCTCGGGGAAGCTCGTCCGCTCCGGAGCGGTGATCCGGAACGTCGAACTGACCGCCTGATCGGCCCCGTTGTCGGCCACGATCACGATGCGGCCCGTCTTGCCGGGGGCAATGGACGGCACGTACGGCTGGGAGAACCGGATGCTCGCCGAGTCGGCGAAGGCCGGTGCCACGGGCACCAGACAGGTCGCCGTGACGGCAGCGACCACCAGAGCGGTCGCAGGCATGCAGCGGTAAGCAGGCAAGGGGGTTCCTCCGCGAGGGAAGGCGACGGATCCGGCGTGCGGCCGCTGAGCGCGGCCGGCCGGTGGGCGAGAGGCCCCCACCAGTAAAAGCGGATCATGACACCGAGTCGTTCAGGACGCGACTTCGGTCACCCGGACGCCGGAAGCCCGTTGGGCCGCCCGGGAACCTCCCAGTGCGGCCAGCGCCGCCACCACCGGCACGGCGTACGCCGCGGTCGGGCCGAGGTGTTCCACCACCGCACCGCCCGTCGCCGAACCCGCCGCGATCCCCGCGAGGATGGCGGTGACGGCCAGCGTCATGCCCTCGTTGAGGCGGTCCGCCGGAGTCAGCCGGTGCACCAGCGACATGGCGGTGACCATGGTCGGCGCAGTGGCCATCCCCGCCACCAGCAGCGCGACCGCCAGCAGCGGCAGCAGACCGGTGACGGCCGCGGCCGGCGGCAGGGTCATCGCCGCGGCCAGTACGAGGACGCACACCCGCAGGGACTTCGGCCGCACCGTGCCGTAGACCAGGCCCGCCACGCACGAACCCGCCGCCTGGAGCGCCAGCACCAGCCCGGAGGCCGCCCCCAGGCCCCGCGCGTCGAGCGAGGCGATCGAGGCGATCTCCATCGAACCGAACAGCGCCCCCAGGGCGAGGAAGAGCAGCAGCAGCGGCCGCATGCCGGGCGTGCGCAGCGGCGAGGCGTGGTGCCGGGCCGGGGAGACGGGCGGTTCCGTGCCCCGCTGGGCCGTGAAGACCAGCATGCCGGTCAGCAGGAACACCGCCCCGGCCAGCGTGCCGGCCTCCGGGAAGACGGCGGTGCAGAGGAAGGCGGCCAGGACCGGCCCGAGCATGTAGCAGGCCTCGTCCGCCGCCTGCTCGAAGGACATCGCCGTGTGGTGCGCGGCCGCGTCGCCGCGCAGCAGATGGGTCCAGCGGGCCCGGGACATGCCGCCGATGTTGGGGGTGGCGGCGGTCCCCGCGTAACTGGCGAACAGGGTCCAGGCGGGGGCCTGGTGGCGGACGCAAAGGATCAGGGACAGCGCGCCGAGGACCGAGACGACCGTGGCCGGGAGGGCGATCCGGGCCTGGCCGTGCCGGTCGGTCAGGCGGGCGATCCACGGGGCCACCACCGCGGTGGCGGCCATCCCGGTGGCGGCGACCGCGCCCGCGAGGGCGTACGAGCCCCGCTGGCTCGCGATCATCATCACCGCGCTCACCCCGAACATGCCGATGGGGAGCCGGGCGATCAGATTGCCCGCAGTGAACCCGCGGGTGCCCGGCCGGCGGAACAGCGCGCGGTACGGGGCGAACGCCCCCGGCCGCTGCGGCTGCTGCGGCCGCCGGCGGGCGGGCGCCGGGCCCGTCTCGGCCAGCACCAGGGTCTGGCCGGTGGCCGTGAGGAGGGGCGCGGGCGCGGCAGGGCGGCGGGAGATCGAGGTCATGGGATGAGCCTCGCCGCGCACCCGGACCGCGGTCCAACACCTGTACGGCCCCCATTCACGCGACGGCGTTGTTAATCTCCTGCGGTGATGAACCGCGATGTCGAACCGCGCCTGCTCCGCGGATTCCTGGCGGTGGCCGAAGAACTCCACTTCACCCGGGCCGCCGCCCGCCTGTACGTCGCCCAGCAGGCCCTCAGCCGGGACGTGCGCCGGCTGGAACGGGAGCTGGGCGCCGACCTGTTCGTCCGCACCACCCGGCAGGTCGAACTCACCGCCGACGGGCAGCGGCTGCTGCCGCACGCCCGCCGGGTCCTGGCAGCCCACGAGGACCTGGCCGCCGCCTTCGCCGGGGACACCGGCCGCGCCCTGCTGGTGGACCTCAACACCGACGGGCCCGGCACCGCCCGGACCGTCCTGGAACGGGCCCGCGAACTGGCCCCCGGCTGCGAACTGATGGCCCGCTTCGAGAGCGGCCTGACCCACGCCGCCGCCGAGATCCTCGCCGGCCGCCTCGACGTCTCCTTCGGACGGGTCGGCGGACTGGAGCCGGCCGTACGGGCCCGGCTCGCCCGGCAGCCCGTACGGTACGAGCCGCTCGCCGTGCTGCTGCCCGAGGACCACCCGCTGGCCCGGCACCCGGCCGTGCCGGTCGCGGCACTCGCCGGGCAGGCGGTGTACGCGGGCGCCGGCAACCCGCGCACCGCGGAGTGGACCGACCTCGCCCACCGCCTGTTCGCCGGCCGGGGCATCGAGGTCGCACCGCCCGCACCCGTGGCCGTCGGCAAGGAGGAGTTCCGCCGGGTGATGGCCAAGACCCGCAACCCGGTCCTGGCGACCGTGGGCTTCCTGGACATGCCCGGCAGCGTGAAACGGCCGCTGGTGGACCCCGTACCGCTGTCCCCGCTGTCCATGGTCTGGCGGAAAGGTTTCAGCCACCCGGGGATCGATGCGCTGCGCGCCGCTGCCGGCTCCCTCGCCGCCGCGCACGGCTGGCTCGGCGTACCGGCGGACAGCTGGCTGCCGGAACCGCTCACACCCGAACCGCTCACATCGGGGCCCGGCAGCGGGTGAGAGCAAGGTTTCCCGGTGGTCACCGTCCGGAGACCGGGAGCGAAACGCGCCATCCCTAAGGTCGGGCCTCACGACGCGACAGCTGTGGAGGCGTGATGACCGAAACTCTGCCGAGGGCAGCCCGGACCGGCGGCCGCTGGATCGAACGGTGGGACCCCGAGGACGAGACGTTCTGGAAGGAGTCGGGTGAGCGGACCGCCCGCCGCAACCTCCTGTACTCGGTGCTGTCCGAGCACATCGGGTTCTCCATCTGGTCCCTCTGGTCGGTCATGGTCCTCTTCATGGGCCCGCAGTACGGCATCGACCCGGCCGGGAAGTTCTTCCTGATCGCCACCGCCACCTTCGTCGGCGCCTTCGTCCGGGTGCCGTACACCTTCGCCGTCGCCCGGTTCGGTGGCCGGAACTGGACGGTCGTCAGCGCCCTGCTGCTGCTCGCGCCGACCGTGGCCGCGCTCGTGGTGATGGAGCCGGGAACCTCCTACGGCACCTTCCTGGCGGTCGCCGCGCTCACCGGCGTCGGCGGAGGCAACTTCGCCTCCTCCATGACCAACATCAACGCCTTCTTCCCGCTGCGCCAGAAGGGCTGGGCGCTCGGCCTCAACGCGGGCGGCGGCAACATCGGCGTCCCCGTGGTCCAGCTGGCCGGCCTGCTGGTCATCGCCACCGCCGGCGCCGCCCACCCGCGGCTCCTGCTCGCCGCCTACCTCCCGCTCATCGTCATCGCCGCCGCGCTGGCCTGGCTGCGGATGGACAACCTGGCGCCGGTACGGAACGACACCGGAGCGGTCCGCGAAGCGCTGCGCGACGCGCACACCTGGATCATGTCCTTCCTCTACATCGGCACCTTCGGCTCCTTCATCGGCTACAGCTTCGCCTTCGGGCTGGTGCTGCAGACCCAGTTCGGCCGGACCCCGCTTCAGGCCGCCTCGCTCACCTTCATCGGCCCGCTGCTCGGCTCGCTGATCCGCCCCGTGGGCGGCCGGCTGGCCGACCGCTACGGCGGCGCCCGGATCACCCTGGGCGCCTTCGTCGCGATGGCGGCGGCCACCGCGGTGGTCGTGTTCGCCTCCATGCGGGAATCCCTGCCGGTGTTCCTCACCGGATTCGTGGCCCTGTTCGTCCTCAGCGGGCTCGGCAACGGCTCCACGTACAAGATGATCCCGGGGATCTTCCAGGCCAAGGCGCTCGCCCGCGGCATGACGGGCGAGGACGCGGCCGCCTACGGGCGGCGGCTGTCCGGCGCCTCCATGGGACTCATCGGCGCCGTCGGGGCGCTCGGCGGACTCGGCATCAACCTGGTCTTCCGCGAGGCCTTCCTCACCTCCGGATCCGGCACCGCCGCCTTCGTCACCTTCCTCGGCTTCTACGCGCTGTGCTGCGCCGTGACCTGGGCGGTATACCTTCGCCGGCCGGCCGCCACCGCGGTGGCCGCACCGCCGGGGGCGGAGGCCAAGCCGCAGCTCACCACCGTGTAACCGCGGCGAAATACGCGTGAACCGAGCCTGACACGCCGACTTGGCAGGCTCGGTCACCTGGCAGGCCCGGTCCCCGCCGTGCCGCCCCCCTTGCAGGACTTTGCACGACTTTGCACGACGAGGCAGGTCACGATGGACGACAACAGCAGCACCGTGCCGCTCGCCGGCTTCACCGTCGGGGTCACCGCCGCCCGACGCGCCGACGAACTCATCGCCCTGCTCCGACGGCGGGGCGCGGCCGTGCTGCACGCGCCCGCCCTGCGGATCGTGCCGCTCGCCGACGACAGCGAACTGCTCGCCGCGACCGAGGAACTCATCGACTGCGCCCCCGACATGGTCGTCGCCACCACCGCCATCGGCTTCCGCGGCTGGATCGAGGCGGCCGACGGGTGGGGGATCGGCGAGAAACTCCTGGCCCGGCTCCGCGGGGCCGAACTCCTCGCCCGCGGACCCAAGGTGAAGGGGGCGATCCGGGCCGCCGGGCTGGTGGAGGAATGGTCCCCGGCGTCGGAGTCCCTCGCGGAAGTACTGGACCGGATGCTGACGACCGGCGTCGCCGGCCGGCGGATCGCCCTCCAGCTGCACGGGGAACCGCTGCCCGGCTTCGTGGAGGCGCTGCGGGCCGGCGGGGCCGAGGTGGTCGTCGTACCCGTGTACCGGTGGATGCCGCCGGAAGACCTCGGCCCGCTGGACCGGCTGCTCGACGCGATGGCCGCCGGGACGGTCGACGCCGTCAGCTTCACCTCCGCGCCGGCGGCGGCCTCCCTGCTGTCCCGGGCGGAACAGCGGGGGCTGGAGGAGCGGGTGCTGGACGGGCTGCGGGGCGGGGTCCTGGCGGCCTGCGTCGGGCCGGTGACCGCGCTGCCGCTGCAGGCGCGCGGGGTGGACACGGCTCAGCCGGAGCGCTTCCGGCTCGGCCCGCTGGTCCAGCTGCTGTGCCAGGAGCTCCCGGCCCGGGCCAGGGTCCTGCCGGTGGCCGGCCACCGGATGCAGATCCGCGGCCACGCGGTCCTGATCGACCACGAACTCCGGCCGGTCCCGCCGGCCGGGATGTCACTGCTGCGGGCCCTCTCGCGCCGGCCCGGCTGGGTGGTCTCGCGGGCGGAACTCCTGCGGGTGTTGCCGGGGGCGGGGCGGGACGAGCATGCGGTGGAGACGGCGATGGCGCGGTTGCGGGGGGCGTTGGGGGCGCCGAAGGTGATCCAGACGGTGGTGAAGCGCGGCTACCGCCTCTCCCTGGACGCCCCGGCCGACGCGAAGTACGTCTCCACCTGACGTGGTCCCGGCCCCGGGCCCCGGCCCGGGCGGCAGCGCTGCGCGGGCCTTTTCCCCTACCCGCCCCTTCCCGAACTGGGGGCAAGCCCCCAGACCCCCGTACGTGCGCTGCGCGCCCGTGCGCTCAAACGCCGCGCGGGCTGAATTCAGGGGAAAGGCCCCGCAGGGAGGGGCGTGGGCTCGCTTGGTGGCGGGGGCTCGTCAAAGCGGGCTTCGGGCGGTACGGCCTCGCACCCCAGTGCAGGACGACCCGCCACCCGCCCAGGGGGTTCCCTCCCGCCCCGCCCGGGGGCACTCTGGTGGCGTTGCCAACGGCGTTGCGAACCGAGGCGGTGGCCGGTGACCGGCATGTGGTTCGAATCCGGGCGGGTGTGTCTGGATCTGGTGGCCACCCTGGGGCCGCCCGAGGGCATCCGGGACGGGGCGGAGCTCCGGACGTGGCTCAGCGGGGCCGGGCTCGTGCCCGAGGGCACCCCGCTGGCCCGGGTCGATGCCGGCTGGCTGCCGCCCTTCCGTGACCTCCGCGGTGATCTCCGCGCCCTGGTGCAGGCCGAGCTGACCGCCGCCGCGCCCGAGGACACGGCCCTCGGCCGGGTCAACGCGCTGGCCGCCGGGCCGCCGCCCGGGCTGTGTGCCGTACGGGACGAAGCCGGTCACCTGGTCCGGGAGTTGTCCGGCCGGGTGGAGTGCGCCGCGCTGCTCGCCGCGATCGCCCGGGACGCCGTCGAGCTCCTGACCGACCCCGGCGACCGGGCCCTGCTCCGGGCCTGCGAGGGCGACGGCTGCAGCCGGGTCTACCTCGACACCTCGCGCGGACACCGGCGCCGCTGGTGCTCCAGCGAGCAGTGCGGCAACCGCGAGCGGGTCGCCCGCCACCGGCGCCGCAGCATGGCCGCCCGTACTGCTTGAGCCAAGAGACCGGCCCCGAGTGGCCGGCCGGCGGAACGGGCGTGCGGACACCCCGTCCGTTCGCGTACGGTTGACGGTCGCCCATGCACGTCAGAAGGGGGCCTTGGTGGCCGCGCAGGATGCCGCTGTCGACAGCACGGCGGATTCCGTCCGCGATCGGGAGATCGCGGTGGAGCAGACTCATCTGGACCAGGTGTACCGCCGCCTCGAAGAGAAGATCCACGAGGCGGAGTTCCTGATGAACGACGCTGCCAAGCGCGGGCAGGTCGGGACGCCCGGCGCGCTCGCCGAGCGCGACGCGCAGGTCTTCCGGGCGGGTATCCACCTCAACCGGTTGAACAACGAGTTCGAGGACTTCCTCTTCGGGCGGATCGACCTGGTGCTGGGCAAGGACGGGGAGCGGGGGGCGGACGGCGCGTACACGTCCGTCGAGCCCGCCGACGACGCGATCCGGCCGGATCTCACCGCCGACATCGCCGAGACCCTGCACATCGGGCGGATCGGCGTGCTCGACGCCGACTACTCGCCGCTGGTCATCGACTGGCGGGCGCCCGCCGCCGCGCCGTTCTACCGCTCCACGCCCAAGGAGCCGGGACGGGTCGTGCGGCGACGCGTCATCCGGTCGAAGGGGCGCAAGGTGCTCGGGGTCGAAGACGACCTGATGAGGCCGGAGGTGACCGCCTTCCTCGATGGCGCCGAACTGTCCGTGATCGGCGACGGCGCGCTGATGGCCGCGCTCGGCCGGGCCCGTACGCACACCATGCGGGACATCGTCTCCTCCATCCAGGCCGAACAGGACCTGGTCATCCGGGCGCCCGCCGCCTCGGTCGCGGAGGTCTCCGGCGGTCCGGGGACCGGGAAGACGGCCGTGGCCCTGCACCGGGCCGCCTACCTGCTCTACCAGGACCGGCGCCGGTACGCCGGCGGCATCCTGATCGTCTCGCCGACCCCGCTGCTCGTCGCCTACACCGAGGGCGTGCTGCCCTCCCTCGGCGAGGAGGGCCAGGTCGCCATCCGGGCGCTCGGTTCGCTGGTGGACGGCGCGGAGGCCACCGCGTACGACGAGCCGGCCGTGGCCCGCGTCAAGGGCTCGGCGCGGATGCTGAAGGTGCTGCGCAAGGCCGTCCGGGGCGCCCTCGAACTCGGCGGCGCCCCGAACACCCTGCGGGTGGTCGCCTTCGGGCGGCGGCAGGAGCTGGAGGCCGCGGAGCTGGAGCGGATCCGGCAGACGGTGCTGGGCGGCACCGCCCCGGTCAACCTGCTGCGGCCGCGGGCCCGGCGGCTGCTGCTGGACGCGCTGTGGGCGAAGTCGGGCGGCGCCGGCCGGCACACCGACCCGGAGCTGGCCGCCGAGCTGCGCTCCGGCTTCGACGAGGACGTCTCCACCGAGGAGGTCTTCATCGACTTCCTCAACGCCTGGTGGCCCGAGCTCACCCCGCGCGGGGTGCTCACCGCGATGGCCGACGAGCGGCGGCTGGGCCGCTGGGCGCGGCGGGTGCTCAACCCGCGGGAGACCCGGCAGCTGGCCCGTTCGCTGCGCCGCGACGCGCTGTCGGTGCACGACGTCGCCCTGCTGGACGAGCTTCAGATGCTGCTCGGCGCCCCGGCCCGGCCCAAGCGGAAGCGCGAGTACGACCCGCTGGACCAGCTCACCGGGCTGGAGGAGCTGATGCCGCAGCGGGAGGAGACCCAGCGGGAGCGGGCCGAGCGGCTGGCCGCCGAGCGGGTCGACTACGCGCACGTGATCGTCGACGAGGCGCAGGACCTGACGCCCATGCAGTGGCGGATGGTGGGCCGGCGCGGCCGGCACGGCACCTGGACGGTGGTGGGCGACCCGGCGCAGTCCTCCTGGTCCGACCCGGAGGAGGCGGCCGCCGCCCGCGACGAGGCCCTGGGCAGCCGGCCCCGCCGCCGGTTCACCCTGACCGTGAACTACCGGAACCCGGCAGAGATCGCCGAGCTGGCGGCGAAGGTGCTGCAGCGGGCGATGCCGGGCATGGAGCCCCCGTCGGCGGTCCGCTCCACGGGTCTGCGACCCCGGTTCACGGCGGTCGGCGACGATCTGCGGGAGACCGTACGGGAGGAGACCCGCCGGCTGCTGTCCCAGGTGGACGGCACCGTCGGCGTGGTCGTGGCGATGGACCGGCGGGCGGAGGCGGCCGACTGGCTGGCCGACCTCGGGGAGCGCGCGGTGGCGCTGGGCAGCCTGGAGGCGAAGGGCCTGGAGTACGACGCGACGGTGGTCGTCTCGCCGGCCGGGATCGCGGCCGAGTCCCCGGCGGGCCTGCGGGTGCTGTACGTCGCGCTGACCCGCGCGACCCAGCAGCTGACGGTGGTCTCGGAGGGCCGGGACGAGCCGGACGCGGACGGGGTTCCGGCGCTGCTGCGCGACTAGAACCGGACACCCCCGGGAGGGTACGGCCGTACGGCGGGCGGCCAAGCGCGTGGTGAGACGGGGTCAACTCGGTCGAGGGGGATCACATCCGGCGATCCTTTGTTAGCCTGGGTACGACACCGGCTCGATCCAAGCCCCCGGGCCCAACCTTCGTCGCTTAGAGCGACCACTTGCCGCGAGGCGAGCATGGCGGGTCGGTGTCATAGCCGTTCATACAGGTCCGCGCCCTCCACCAGTGGAGGGCGCGGACCTGTTTTGTTCGGACCCTCCCTTCCACCCGCCCCGAGTTATCTCGTATGGTGGAAGAGTCTTTCCGAAATTTGTAGCTGGTTACCTTGTACCGGCTGGTAGGTGGGACGATCGGACAACGGGTCCTGCCACACCTGCCGTGGGGCGGGGTCCTTGCTAAGTGAAACCAGGGAAAGCAGAGGATTTCGGCCATGGCAACGGCGCCCAGCGTCTCGTACTCGATGACGGTCCGCCTGGAGGTGCCCGCGAGCGGAACCGCGGTCTCCCAGCTCACCACCGCCGTGGAGTCCTCCGGCGGTTCGGTTACCGGCCTCGACGTGACCGCCTCCGGCCACGAGAAGCTCCGTATCGACGTCACCATCGCGGCCACCTCCACCGCGCACGCCGACGAGATCGTCGAGAAGCTGCGCGGCATCGAGGGCGTCTCGCTCGGCAAGGTGTCGGACCGTACGTTCCTGATGCACCTCGGCGGCAAGATCGAGATGGCGTCCAAGCACCCCATCCGCAACCGTGACGACCTCTCGATGATCTACACCCCGGGCGTGGCCCGCGTGTGCATGGCGATCGCCGAGAACCCCGAGGACGCCCGGCGCCTCACCATCAAGCGCAACTCCGTCGCAGTCGTGACGGACGGCTCCGCCGTCCTCGGCCTCGGCAACATCGGCCCGATGGCCGCGCTGCCGGTCATGGAGGGCAAGGCGGCCCTGTTCAAGCGATTCGCCGGCATCGACGCCTGGCCGATCTGCCTGGACACCCAGGACTCCGACGAAATCGTCGCGATCGTCAAGGCGATCGCCCCCGGCTTCGCCGGCATCAACCTGGAGGACATCTCCGCGCCGCGCTGCTTCGAGATCGAGGCGCGCCTGCGCGAGGCCCTGGACATCCCCGTCTTCCACGACGACCAGCACGGCACCGCCATCGTCGTGCTCGCCGCGCTCACCAACGCCCTGCGCGTGGTGGGCAAGGCCATCGGTGACGTGAAGGTGGTCATGTCCGGTGCCGGCGCGGCCGGTACCGCCATCCTGAAGCTGCTGATCGCGGCCGGTGTGAAGAACGCCGTCGTGGCCGACGTGCACGGCGTCGTGCACGCCGGCCGCCCCGACCTGGTGGACGCGGCCGGGGACTCCCCGCTGCGCTGGGTCGCCGACAACACCAACCCCGAGGGCTACACGGGCACCCTGAAGGAGGCCGTGGTCGGCGCCGACGTCTTCATCGGCGTCTCCGCCCCGAACGTGCTCGGCGGCGACGACGTGGCGGCCATGGCCGACGGCGCGATCGTGTTCGCGCTCGCGAACCCGGACCCCGAGGTGGACCCGGCGATCGCCCGTCAGACGGCAGCCGTCGTGGCCACCGGCCGCTCCGACTTCCCGAACCAGATCAACAACGTGCTGGTCTTCCCGGGCGTCTTCCGCGGCCTGCTGGACGCTCAGTCCCGCACCGTGAACACCGACATGATGCTGGCCGCGGCGAGCGCCCTCGCGGACGTGGTCGGCGAGGACGAACTCAACGCGAACTACATCATTCCTTCGGTGTTCAACGACAAGGTCGCGGGTGCGGTCGCGGGCGCCGTCCGCAAGGCCGCCACGTCGGCTGTGGCGTCCCCCACGTCTGCCTGATCCGGCGCGTCGCGGGATGCGGGGCCGCCGGACCGCCTCTAGGGTTGCGGGGATGCCCGCGAGGTCTGCGGTTCCGCATCTGGCCTGTCCCCGGTTGCGGACGGAGCGTCACCGCGGCGTGACCGTGGCGCTTTTCGTGTGACCCTGGCGGGTGCCGGATTGGCTTTCCCGCCGCTGGTGGGGGCAGGATGCGTAACCGTGGCGAGAGGGTCTGACGGCAGACCCGGGTCCGGGGACTGTCCGAGGGCCCTGGCAGCATCGGCTTCGATCTCACGCCTCATAGGCAAGTTGAACACGGGAGTACAACATGAACCGCAGTGAGCTGGTGGCCGCTCTGTCCGAGCGCGCCGAGGTGACCCGCAAGGACGCCGACGCCGTTCTGGCCGCGCTCGCCGAGACCATCGGTGAGGTCGTCGCCAAGGGCGACGAGAAGGTCACCATCCCCGGCTTCCTGACCTTCGAGCGCACCCACCGTGCCGCTCGCACCGCGCGCAACCCGCAGACCGGCGACCCCATCCAGATCCCGGCCGGCTACAGCGTGAAGGTCTCCGCGGGCTCCAAGCTCAAGGAAGCCGCCAAGGGCAAGTAAGCCCTTGTGGGCCCCTGGCCTGCCTGTAGTACGCAGTACCGCGAAGGGCGGCCACCCCGGTGGGGTGGCCGCCCTTCGGCGTGCTCCTGTGCGACCGTGAGGCCGGCCGTCAGGCCGTCAGGCCGTCAGGCCGTCAGGTGCCTCGGACGCCTCAGACGAGGTCGCCGTTCGGCAGCTCGACCTTCGCGCCCAGCTCCACGAGCTTCTCCATGAAGTTCTCGTAGCCGCGGTTGATCAGGTCGATGCCGTGGACGCGCGAGGTGCCCTCGGCCGCCAGCGCCGCGATCAGGTACGAGAACCCGCCGCGCAGGTCCGGGATGACCAGGTCGGCGCCCTGGAGCTTGGTGGGGCCGGACACGACCGCCGAGTGCAGGAAGTTGCGCTGGCCGAAGCGGCAGGCCGAACCGCCCAGGCACTCCCGGTACAGCTGGATGTGCGCGCCCATCTGGTTCAGCGCCTCGGTGAAGCCCAGCCGGGACTCGTAGACCGTCTCGTGGACGATCGACAGGCCGGCGGCCTGGGTGAGCGCCACCACCAGCGGCTGCTGCCAGTCGGTCTGGAAGCCGGGGTGGACGTCCGTCTCCAGGGCGATCGCGTTGAGCGGGCCGCCCGGGTGCCAGAAACGGATGCCGTGGTCGTCGATCTCGAAGGCGCCGCCGACCTTCCGGTACGTGTTCAGGAAGGTCATCATCGAGCGCTGCTGGGCGCCGCGGACGTAGATGTTGCCGCCGGTCGCCAGGGCCGCGGAAGCCCAGGAGGCGGCCTCCAGGCGGTCCGGGAGCGCCTTGTGGTTGTAGCCGCGCAGCCGGTCCACACCGGTGATCCGGATGGTCCGGTCGGTGTCCATGGAGATGATCGCGCCCATCTTCTGCAGTACGCAGATGAGGTCCTCGATCTCCGGTTCGACCGCCGCGTTCGACAGCTCGGTGACGCCCTCGGCCAGGACGGCCGTCAGCAGCACCTGTTCGGTCGAGCCGACCGACGGGTACGGCAGGCGGATCTTGCAGCCGCGCAGCCGCTGCGGGGCCTCCAGGTACTGGCCGCCTTCGCGCTTCTCGATGGTCGCGCCGAACTGGCGGAGCACGTCGAAGTGGAAGTCGATCGGCCGGCCGCCGATGTCGCAGCCGCCCAGGCCCGGGATGAAGGCGTGGCCGAGGCGGTGCAGCAGCGGGCCGCAGAAGAGGATCGGGATCCGCGAGGAGCCCGCGTGCGCGTCGATGTCGGCGACGTTCGCGCTCTCCACGTGGGTGGGGTCGAGCACCAGCTCGCCCGGCTCGTCACCGGGGCGGACCGTTACGCCGTGCAGCTGGAGCAGGCCGCGCACGACGCGTACGTCGCGGATGTCCGGCACATTGCGGAGCCGGCTGGGTTCACTGCCGAGCAGGGCGGCGACCATGGCCTTGGGCACGAGGTTCTTCGCGCCGCGGACACGGATCTCACCCTCGAGCGGGGTACCGCCGTGGACAAGCAGGACATCGTCAGTGCCGGTCATGAATCTCGCGTTCCGGGAGGGGTGGGCAGGGGGACCAGAGAAAAGGGTAAGGGGCACCACCCCCCTGTTTGTAAGGCTGACGCGGCCGTAGGACTGTCATGAATTCGCCACAGCACCCTCCGTACCGGCGAAATGGCGGAGGGTTGCGTTCCGTCGGGTGGGCCGCAGGTCACCCGTCCGGCCGGGTGCGCGCTCCTCGCTGCTGCCGTGCGCCCTCGGCTGCCCGCGATCTCCGGCGGACACCCGCTCCCCCCGGAGGGCGAATGTGCGAGATCATGGCGGCATGACCGAGGTGTCCTCCCTCACAGGGCGGCTGCTCGTCGCCACACCCGCCCTCGCGGACCCGAACTTCGACCGCGCGGTGGTGCTGCTGCTCGACCACGACGAGCAGGGCTCCCTCGGCGTGGTCCTCAACCGGCCCACCCCGGTGGGCGTCGGCGACGTCCTGCTGCCCTGGGCCGCGCTGGCCGGCGATCCCGGCGTGGTCTTCCAGGGCGGCCCCGTCGCCCTCGACTCCGCCCTCGGCATCGCCGTCATCCCCGGCGAGGAAGGCCCCCTCGGCTGGCGGCGGGTGCACGGCGCGATCGGCCTGGTCGACCTCGAGGCCCCGCCCGAGCTGCTCACCGGAGCCCTCGGCTCGCTGCGCATCTTCGCCGGCTACTCGGGCTGGGGCCCCGGCCAGCTGGAGGACGAGCTGAGCGACGGCGCCTGGTACGTGGTCGAATCCGAGCCCGGCGACATCTCCTTCCCGGATCCCGAACGGCTGTGGCGTGCGGTGCTGCGCCGCCAGCGCAGCGACCTCGCGATGGTCGCCACCTATCCGGACGACCCGTCGCTCAACTGAGTGCTTCGCCGTTCAGTACGCTTGGGTCTTATGAGCACTCTTGAGCCCGAGCGCGGGACTGGCACGGGGACCCTCGTAGAGCCGACGCCGCAGGTGTCCCACGGCGACGGCGACCACGAGCGCTTCGCCCACTACGTCCAGAAGGACAAGATCATGGCGAGCGCACTCGACGGGACCCCCGTCGTCGCGCTCTGCGGCAAGGTCTGGGTACCGGGCCGCGACCCGAAGAAGTACCCGGTCTGCCCCATGTGCAAGGAGATCTACGAATCCATGGGCGCGGGCGGCGACAAGGACAAGGGCGGCAAGGACAAGTAAGTCCGGCCCTGCTGCGGCGGACCTCGGTCCCCGGGTGTGCACGAGCATGCCCGGGGGCCTTTTTTCGTGCCTGCCCGCGGGTAGGGTCGGTGCAACGAGCGCCCTGCGAAACACGCGTTGCGAGGTGTGCAACGCGCGCCCTCCGGTGAGCGGTGGGCAGTCCTCAGTGAGCGGTGAGCGGTGGGGGAGGCGAGGCGGGGCGCGGTGTCGCTGGTGCCGTTGGTTTCCTGGTTTCGCTGCGAGCTGTGAAGGGCTGACGCATGGACCTGATCCCCGTACCTTCCGTCGTCGAACTGCGCGGGGACGGCCCCCGCCTCCCCCTGGGCCCCGAGCCGCTGCTCGACGCGGCTCCCGGCACCGAGGGCGTGGCCCGCTGGCTGCGCCGCGAGCTGGGCGCGGCCACCGGGTGGTCGCTGCCGGCCGCCGGACCCGGCGCACGGGCCGACGTACGGCTGCGGCTGGACCCGGAACTCGGCGGGCGGCTCGGACCCGAGGGGTACGGGATCACCGTCGGCGAGGACGAGGACGGGGACGGGGACGGGGACGGGGACGCGGACGGGGGCGGGGGCAGGGTCGACCTGGTCGGCGGGTCGGCGGCCGGACTCTTCTGGGCCGCCCAGACGCTGCGCCAGCTGCTCGGCCCCCACGCCTACCGCAAGGCCCCGCTGCCCGGCCGGACCTGGAGCCTGCCGCGCGGGCGCATCGAGGACCGGCCCCGCTTCGGATGGCGCGGGATGATGCTCGACGTCGCCCGGCACTTCACGCCCAAGGACGGGGTGCTGCGCTGGATCGACCTGCTCGCCGCGCACAAGCTCAACGTCCTGCACCTGCACCTGACGGACGACCAGGGCTGGCGGGTCGAGATCGAGCGGTACCCGAGGCTCACCGTGGCCGGGGCGTGGCGGGCCCGCAGCAAGTGGGGCCACGGGTCCTCGGACCGCTGGAACGACACCCCGCACGGCGGCTTCTACACCCAGGACGACATCCGCGAGATCGTCGCCTACGCCGCCGAACGACACGTCCGGGTGGTCCCGGAGATCGACGTACCCGGCCACTCGCAGGCCGCCATCGCCGCCTATCCGGAACTCGGGAACACCGACGTCGTCGACACGTCCGCGCTCGGCGTGTGGGAGGACTGGGGCATCAACCCGAACGTCCTCGCCCCCACCGAGGCCGTACTGCGCTTCTACGAGGGCGTCTTCGAGGAGCTGCTGGAGCTGTTCCCGGCGGAGGTCTCGCCGTTCGTGCACATCGGTGGCGACGAATGCCCCAAGGAGCAGTGGAAGGCCTCGCCGACCGCACAGGCGCGGATCGCCGAACTCGGCCTGCGGGACGAGGACGAGCTCCAGTCCTGGTTCATCCGCCACTTCGACCGCTGGCTCGCGGCTCGCGGCCGGCGGCTGATCGGCTGGGACGAGATCCTGGAGGGCGGTCTGGCCGACGGCGCGGCGGTGTCCTCCTGGCGCGGGTACGCGGGCGGCATCGCCGCCGCCGAGGCCGGGCACGACGTGGTGATGTGCCCCGAACAGCAGGTCTACCTGGACCACCGTCAGGACGGCGGCCCGGACGAGCCGATGCCGATCGGGTACGTGCGCTCGCTGGAGGACGTGTACCGGTTCGAGCCGGTACCGCCGAAGCTGTCGGAGGCCGCGGCCCGGCACGTGCTGGGCGCGCAGGCCAATGTGTGGACCGAGGTGATGGAAAACCAGAACCGGGTCGACTACCAGGTGTTCCCGCGGCTGGCGGCCTTCGCGGAGGTGGTGTGGTCCCGGCTGCCCGAGCCGGAGCGGCGCGACTACGCGGGGTTCGAGGCGCGGATGGCGGCGGGGCACTACGCGCGGCTGGACGCGCTGGGGGTCGACTACCGGCCGCCGGGCGGGCCGTTGCCGTGGCAGCGGCGGCCGGGGGTCCCCGGACGCCCGATCGAGGGGGCGCCCCCGAACGTGTGAGCCGAAGCCGATGCCGGTGCGACCCCGGTGCGACCCCGGTACGACTGCGGTGCGAATCCGGCGTGCATTCGGCGAGCATCCGGGGCGTATCCGATTCGGCTTCGGTACGAGTCGGGTGGATCGGGGCGGATTTCGGGAACGTGAACTCTTCGCCCAAGTCGGCCCCTTGGGGAGAAAGATGCGTAAAAAGGGACGTTTCCTTTTCGGAGACCGGGCGGGAGCGGGACGGGGCGGGGGCGGGGGGCGCCCGGCCCACCCTCGCGCCGGGGTGGTGCGGAAGATGTGCCAGAGTTGCCACGTCCCGGCGGTGAGCACGTACCGTACGGCGGACAGGCGTGAGCGCCGAGACCGGGACATCGGGAAGGGGCAGCTGGGTTGACCACGCACGCACCGCAGGCGGCGCAGTCCGTGACGCAGTCCGTCACGCTGCCCACCTCGCTCGACGAGGCCGTGGAGGCACTCGCCGCCATGCCCGCCGCCGTGCCGGTCGCCGGCGGCACCGACCTCATGGCCTCCGTCAACGCGGGCCTGCTGCGGCCCGCCGGTCTGGTCGGCCTCGGCAAGATCAACGAGATCCGCGGCTGGCAGTACCAGGACGGGCACGCCCTCCTCGGCGCCGGCCTCACCCACGCCCGGATGGGCCGGCCCGACTTCGCCGCGCTGATCCCGGCGCTGGCCGCGGCCGCGCGGGCGGCCGGACCCCCGCAGATCCGCAACGCGGGCACCCTGGGCGGCAACATCGCCACGGCCGCGCCCACGGGCGACGCCCTGCCGGTGCTGGCGGCCCTGGAAGCCGTACTGATCATCGCCGGCCCGGACGGCGCGCGGCGCGAGATCCCCGTCTCCCACCTGCTGGCCGGCCGCGAAATGCTGCGGGCCGGCGAACTGATCGGCTACGTGCGGGTCCCGCTGCTGCACGCCCCGCAGGTGTTCCTGAAGGCGACCGGCCGGACCGGCCCGGGCCGCGCGATCGCCTCGGTGGGGCTGGTCCTGGACCCGGCCCGGCGCGGGGTGCGGATCGCGGTCGGCGCGGTCGCGCCGATGCCGTTGCGGCCGCTGGAGGCCGAGCAGTGGGTGGCCTCCCTGATCGACTGGGATGCGGAACGGCGGCTCGCGCCCGAGGCACTGGAGGCCTTCGGCGAGTACGTCGCGGCCGCGTGCGTCCCCGACCAGGGCGATCCGGTTCCGGCCGGCGTCCTGCAGCTGCGGCGGACGGTGGCGGTGCTGGCACGCAGGGCCCTGGGGAGGGCACTGACCTCATGAGCGAGAACGAGAACGGGCACGGGCACGTGAGCGGTGGCGGCGGTACGGAGCAGGGGCACGGCCAGGGGCAGGGGACGGCCTGGGGCTGGGAGCCGGTCCCGCACGGCGGCGAGTACGACTCCGACGCGACGGCGTTCGTGAAGCTGCCGGAGGACATGCTGGGCGGGGCGGGCACCGGCGAGCCCCTCGCGGCGCCGGGGCACGGCTACGTGCCGCCGGTGATCGTGCCGCCCGTGATCGCGGTGCCGCCGGTACCGGCCGCGGCCGTCGGCCCGGCGGCGAGCACGGACCCGGCGGCGACGACGGGGACGTGGACGATGCCGGTCCAGTGGCCCGAGGCGGCCTCCGCTGCGGCTCCCGAGCCGGGACCGGACCAGGAGCCGGCCTTCGCCCAGGCCCCGGACCCGTCGCCGGAGGCGGACCCGGACCCGGGCGCCACGGCGGAGTGGCACTTCGCCGAGGCCGCCACGGCCGACACCGGCCAGTGGGCGGTCCCGGTGGCCGACTGGAGCCAGGCCCCCGCGACCCTGCCCGGCGGCGCGTCGGCCCCGTGGGCGACCCAGCCGGAGTTCGACGGCGTACGTGCCTACGCGCCGCAGGCGGGAGCCGGCGGCACGCAGCGCGGCCGCGTACTGGGCGGACCCGGCGTGGGCACCCTCCCGGAGGGCGAGCCGGTCCACCCGGCCCCGGACATCGAAGCGGCCCACGGCCCGGCGCCGACCCCGATCACCTCGGAACGCCAGCACCCGGGCCCCCACGACACCATCCCGTCCCCGCGCACGGAAGCGCCGTACCCGGGCTTCGCGGAGGGCACCGACCCGTACGCGGCTGCGGCTGCGGCCGGGCCCGCCGGCCACACCCCGGCCGAGGACGTCGCCCTGCCGTACGCCTCGGTGCACGCCGCGGCCGTGCCCGCTGCCCACACCCCGGCCGACGGCATCCCGCTGCCGGGTGCGGACCCGTACGCCGCCGCGCACGCCGCGTCCGTGCCCGCCGGCCACGCTGCGGCCGACGGCGGCGACCCGTACGCCGGGGCGGCCGCGGGCGGATCGGCGCCGGACGGGCACACCCCGGCCGCGGGCACCGAGCTGCCGGGCGCCCCGTCCCTGGAGGACCCGTACGCCTCGGCCGGCCACACCCCGGCCGAGGGCGTCGCCCTGCCGTACGCCTCGGTGCACGCCGCGGCCGTGCCCGCTGCCCACACTCCGGCCGATGGCATCCCGCTGCCGGGTGCGGACCCGTACGCCGCCGCGCACGCCGCGTCCGTGCCCGCCGGCCACGCTGCGGCCGGCGGCGGCGACCCGTACGCCGGGGCGGCCGCGGGCGGGTTGGCGCTGGAGGAGCACACCCCGGCCGAGGGCACCCCGCTGCCGGGAGGCGACCCGTACGCCGCTGCGGCGCACGCCGCGACCGCTGCCGCTGCCGTGCCCGGGGGCCACACCCCGGCCGAGCGCACTCCGTTGCCGGGTGGCGACCCGTACGCCGCGGCAGCCGCCGGCGGGTTCGTGCCGGACGGGCACACCCCGGCCGGGGGCGTTGCCCTCCCGTACTCCGATGCGGCGCACGCCGCCGCCGCGGCCATGCCCGGGGGCCACACCCCGGCGGAGGGCACCCCGCTGCCGGGCGGGGACCCGTACGCCGGGGCGGCCGCAGGTGGGTTCGTGCCGGAGGGGCACACGCCGGCCGGGGGCACTCCGCTGCCGGGCGGGGACCCGTACGCCGGGGCGGCCGCAGGCGGGTTCGTGCCGGAGGGGCACACGCCGGCCGAGGGGATTGCCCTGCCGTACGCCGATGCGGCGCACGCCGCGGACGCGTTCGGTCCCGGTGGGCACAGCCAGGCCGCCGGGGCGGAGGCCGAGGCAGAGGCCGCCGGGCATGCGCCGGTGGACGGCGTCGGCGACGGCGACGGCGACGGCGGCGGCGGCGAAGCGGACGGCCACGCGGGCGCCTTCGAGCCCGCGGGGGACCTCCCGGCGGACCGGCGGGACGGCGACGACGGCACCGCGGGCGGCCCGGCCGCCGACGCTGTCGGCCCGACCGCCGACGGTGACGGCGTGGCCGCGCCCGGGGAGCCGTACGCCCTGGCCGCCCACGATGCGCCCGCCGTCGTGCACAGCGCCGAACACCCCCTCGCCTCCTACGTGCTCCGCGTCAACGGCGCCGACCGCCCCGTCACCGGCGCCTGGATCGGCGAGTCCCTGCTCTACGTGCTGCGCGAGCGGCTCGGCCTGGCCGGCGCCAAGGACGGCTGCTCGCAGGGCGAGTGCGGGGCCTGCGCCGTGCAGGTCGACGGCCGGCTCGTCAACTCCTGCCTGGTCCCGGCCGCCACCGCCGCCGGCTCGGAGGTCCGTACCGTCGAAGGGCTCGCCACCGGCGGCGAACTCTCCGACGTGCAGCAGGCCCTCTGCCGGTCGGGCGCCGTGCAGTGCGGCTTCTGCGTACCCGGCATGGCCATGACCATCCACGACCTGCTGGAGGGCAACCACGCCCCCAGCGAGCTGGAGACCCGCCAGGCCCTCTGCGGCAACCTCTGCCGCTGCTCCGGCTACCACGGCGTGCTGGACGCCGTCCGCGAGGTGGTCGCCGAGCGCGAAGCGACCGCCGAAGCGGCAGCCGAGGCAGCAGCAGAGGCGGCCTCGGCCTCCGCGTCGGCCGAACCCCGCATCCCGCACCAGGCTCCGCCCGGCGAGGGCGGCATCCACCCCGACCACCACGGAGGCATGGCGTGACCGCCAGCGACGCGGCAACGGCCATCGGTATCTCCGCGGCCACCGCCCAGGCCGCCGCCACCCCCGACTCCACCGCCCACGAGTTCCCGCGCGGAATCGGCGCCTCCGTGATGCCCGCCGACGCCCGGGCCAAGGCCGAGGGAACCTTCCCCTACGCCGCCGACCTCTGGGCCGAGGGCCTGCTCTGGGCCGCCGTGCTCCGCTCGCCGCACGCCCACGCCCGGATCCTCTCCATCGACACCACCGCGGCCGCCGCCATGCCCGGCGTGCGGGCCGTCGTCACCCAGGCCGACGTCCCCGGCGCCACCACCCACGGCCGGCGGATCGCCGACCGCCCGGTCTTCGCCCACGACGTGGTCCGCCACCACGGCGAGCCCATCGCCGCCGTCGCCGCCGACCACCCCGACGCCGCCCGCCTCGCCGCAGCCGCGATCGCCGTCGAATACGAGCTCCTCGACGCCGTCACCGACCCGGAACAGGCCTTCGCCGCCGAGCCGTTGCACCCCGACGGCAACCTGATCCGGCACATCCCGCTCCGCTACGGCGACCCGGAGGCCACCGGCGAGGTCGTCGTCGAGGGCCTGTACCGGATCGGCCGCCAGGACCCGGCCCCCATCGGCGCCGAGGCCGGACTCGCCGTACCCCGCCCCGACGGCGGAGTCGAGCTCTACACCGCCTCCACCGACCCGCACGCCGACCGCGACCTCGCCGCCGCCTGCTTCGGCCTCGAACCGGAGCGGGTCAAGGTCGTCGTCACCGGCGTCCCCGGCGCCACCGCCGACCGCGAGGACTCCGGCTTCCAGCTGCCGCTCGGCCTGCTCGCCCTGCGCACCGGCTGCCCGGTGAAACTCGCCGCCACCCGCGAGGAGTCCTTCCTCGGCCACGCCCACCGGCACCCGACCCTGCTCCGCTACCGCCACCACGCGGACGCGGAGGGCCGGCTGGTCAAGGTCGAGGCGCAGATCCTGATGGACGCGGGCGCGTACGCCGACTCCTCCGCCGAATCGCTCGCCGCGGCCGTCGCCTTCGCCTGCGGCCCGTACGTCGTCCCGCACGCCTTCGTCGAGGGCTGGGCCGTACGCACCAACAACCCGCCCTCCGGGCACGTCCGCGGCGAGGGCGCGATGCAGGTCTGCGCCGCGTACGAGGGCCAGATGGACAAGCTCGCCGCCGAACTCGGCATCGACGGCGCCGAGCTGCGCCTGCGCAACGTCCTCGCCACCGGCGACCTGCTCCCCACCGGCCAGACCGTGACCTGCCCCGCCCCGGTCGCCGAACTCCTGCGCGCCGTCCGCGACTTCGAGCTGCCCTCGCTGCCGAAGGACACCCCGGAGGAGGACTGGCTGCTGCCCGGCGGCCCCGAGGGCGCGGGCGAGCCGGGTGCCGTCCGGCGCGGCGTCGGCTACGGCGTCGGCATGGTCCACATGCTCGGCGCGGAAGGCACCGACGAGGTCTCCACCGCCACGGTCAAGGTCACCGACGGCACCGCAACCGTCATCTGCGCGGCCGTCGAAACCGGCCAGGGCTTCACCACGCTCGCCCGGCAGATCGTCCAGGAGGTCCTGGGCGTCGACGAGGTGCTGGTCGCCCCGGCCGACACCGACCAGCCGCCGGCCGGCCCGGCCACGCACGGCCGCCACACCTGGGTGTCGGGCGGGGCCGTCGAGCGGGCCGCGAAGATGGTCCGTACGCAGCTCCTCCAGCCGCTCGCCGCCAAGTTCGGCATGTCCACCGAGCTGCTCCAGATCGCGGACGGCCGGATCACCTCGTACGACGGCGCCTTCTCGACCACGGTGGCGGAGGCACTGGCGGGCAAGGAGCTCTGGGCCACCGCCCAGTGCCGGCCGCACCCGACCGAACCGCTCGACGCGGACGGCCAGGGCGACGCCTTCGTCGGGCTCGCCTTCTGCGCGATCCGCGCGGTGGTGGACGTGGACATCGAGCTCGGCTCGGTCCGGGTGGTGGAACTGGCCGTGGCCCAGGACGTCGGCCGCGTCCTCAACCCGCGGCAGCTGGCCGCCCGTATCGAGGCGGGCGTCACCCAGGGCGTCGGCGCGGCCCTCACCGAGAACCTCCGCACGGCCTCGGGCCTGATCCGCCACCCCGACCTGACGGGTTATGCGCTGCCGACTTCCCTGGACGCGCCCACCGTACGCATCGTCAAACTCGTCGAGGAACGGGACGTGGTGGCCCCCTTCGGCGCGAAGGCGGCCAGCGCGGTCCCTGTGGTGACGGCGCCGGCGGCGGTAGCCTCGGCAGTCCGCTCGGCAACGGGCCGACCCGTCAACCGCCTTCCGATCCGCCCGTCGGCGGCGGTGGCGGTACCGGCGACGGCGCCGGTGCCCAACTCCTGACCGTGTGACCCGCATTGCACGTGCAACCCCGGGGTTGGGCCTGTCGGCGCCGCTCGATAGAGTTGGCCGTAAGTCTGCGCGAGTCTGAAGTGCGAACAGGTGCGAACGGGGACGGGGAGCGACGGAGCGTCGCGACAACGGGGAGAAACGGGGAGACGGGGAGGCCATCGTGGCAGGGGATGCGTTTGAGGCGGTGCTGCCGTTCGTTCCGGGCGGCAGCATGATCTCGTTGGCGAACAGGGGCCTGATTGCGGCGCAGGCCCCGGCCCTGTTCGTCGAGCACGAGTCGATGGTGAACTACAAGAAGCGTGTCGACGCTCTGCTGGACCAGCTGAAGGGTTCCAAGGCAGAGCACGGCAAGTTCGCCGACGGCACGCTGGGCGCCGAGGACCTGGGCAAGGGTTTCGTGGAGGCGGCCAGCCTGCACACGGCGTACAACAAGGTCCGCACCGAGATGGAGAACCTCTCGAAGACGCTGGCGAATCAGATCGAGTCGCTGGCGATCGCGATCGAGGCCTCGCGGGTGGGCTACGAGAACATGGACGAGGACGTCAAGGCACGGATGCGCGCGCTGCAGAAGCAGGCGCAGGAGCAGTACGTCCCGGCGCGCGACCCGGAGGCGGACAAGACGGGCGGCGGAAAGCAGGAACCGACCACCCAGGCGCCGACGTCCACCGGCCAGGGCACCAACGAGAGCACGTCCGGGGGTGACATGTAATGGCGACGAACTTTGAGGGCTACTCGCACAAGGAACTGCTGGCGATGCTGGCCTCGGTGGACGGGGAGAAGGTCAAGACGCGCGGCCAGCTCCTGAAGGACGCCGAGATCGAGATCACGAAGATCGGCAACGACCTCAAGAACCACAAGGTCGAGAACTGGGAGGGCGCGGCCGCCGACGCCTTCCAGGACTGGGTCAACCGCCTGGGCAACTCGACCCTCCGGCTGGGCGAGTACAGCAAGACCGGCGGCGAGTGGATGGTCAACGCGGCGCAGACGATCGCCGAGGTGAAGGCGAACATGCCGGCGTACGACCAGAAGGCGTACGACAACCTGGAGGCGTCGCGGGAGGCCCGCAACGACCCGGACGCACAGAAGATCGGGCAGGAGGCGCACTCGAAGCTGTCGGGGGACCGCCTGGACGCTGTGCAGCAGATGAACAAGCTGGCGCAGTCGTACGAGGCGTCGACGACGCAGATCAATGCGGCGCCGGTTCCGACGTTTCCGCCCGCGCCGGAGACGCTTGTTCCCACGATGGTCGACGGGGGAACGGAGATTTCCCGGTCGAGTGGGGACCCTGGGCAGGGCTATGCCCTGCGCGAGGCGCGGTATCCCACCCAGACCGGGGACACCCGTGGTCCTTCGCCCGAGCCCGGCTGGGTTCCCGGCCACCCGCCGGCGAACCAGGACCCCACCACGCCGTCGCCCGTCCAGCCGGCACCTGGCCCTGGCCCGTCTCCCGTCACGCCGGTCGTGCCGGACCGGGACGTGGACCTCGACCTGGACCATGTCGCGACCCTCCCGCCGCCTACGACGGTTTCGCCGGTGCCGCCCGTTGCACCGGGACCTGGGCCGAGTCCTGTCGGTCCGAACCCCGTCGTGCCCGTGCCGCCTGTGACGCTGCCGCCGATCAGCGGCCGGAACATGCCTGGTCCCAGCCCCGTCGGCCCCGGTCGGCCTCCCGTAACCAACCTGCCCGGGATGCCGGGCCCGATCGGCAAGGTCGTCGGCGGCCCGCCCGGTATCCCGCCCCGCGACTCCGGTATCCACGGAGGCCGTCCGGTGAATACGACCGGACCCTCGTCCGGAATTCCGCGCGGCAATGTCATCGGCAACGAGCCCCACGCTCAGGTCGGACGGCAGGGAGCCGGCTACGGCCCGGGTATGGGTGGCGGTGGCGGCTTCAACGGCGGCGGAGTCCAGGGAGCGCCCGGCTCGGGTCGTCGGCTCGCCCACGAGCCCGGCGGTGTCGTCGGTGGCCGTCCCATTGGTGGGGCCACGGGTTCGACCACGGGTGCTCGGCCCTTCACTCAGGGGGGATCGGGTCTGGTCCGTGGCAACCCGGGAGCCGGCCCTGTCGGTGCCCAGGTGCCGGGCCGACGCCGTGATGACGAGAACGGTGAGCGTCCCGACTATCTGGTCGAGGACGAAGAGACGTGGCAGGACAACCGCCAGGTTGGCCGGCCGGTGGTCGACTGAGCGAACGGACTCTGTACGAGATGCGCATGCGGAAAGCCACGTCGGTTCTGATGGGTCTGCTGTTGGCCGGAGTCGCCGCGACTCCGGCCCACGCGGAGTCCATCCGGTCGCAACAATGGCATCTCGACTCCATGAAGGCCGACGAGATGTGGAAGACCAGCACCGGTAAAGGGGTCACCGTCGCGGTGATCGATACTGGTGTTGGCCGTCTGCCTGAACTGGAAGGGCAGGTTCTGCCTGGCAAGAACTTCGCGACAAATGCCCGGGGTGATGAACGCACCGACTATGACGGGCACGGCACCACAATGGCGGCGATGATCGCTGGAACGGGCAAGCACCCGTCGGGCGACGGTGCCTTCGGGCTTGCCCCAGGTGTCAAGATCATGCCGCTTCGCGTGAAGGATGACGCGGACCCCAGGAGCCCCTCCTGGACGGAGGCAATTCGGTACGCGGCAGATTCGGACGCCAAGGTCATCAACATTTCGCTGGCCACTGGCGGTCAGGGCGTGGGTGACGATCCTGCCCGAGCCGAGGCAGTGAAGTACGCCGTGTCCAAAGGCAAGCTGATCTTCGCTGGTGTCGGGAACTCGGCTCAGGGGACGAACAACGTCCTGTACCCGGCCGCGACTCCGGGTGTAGTGGGGGTGGGTGCCATCGACCGCCAGGGCAACGCCACCGCGGAGTCCCAGAAGGGCGCACAGGTCGATCTGGCCGCGCCGGGGATGGACATCGTCGTGGCGTGCACGAAGCAGACTGGAGTCTGCAAGAACCACGGCACAAGTGACGCCACCGCCCTCGCCTCCGCCTCCGCCGCGCTCATCTGGTCCGCCCACCCCGACTGGACCAACAACCAGGTCCTCCGCGTCCTCCTCAACACCGCCGGCAAGCCCCGGGACGGCGTCCAGCGCAACAACCACATCGGCTACGGCGTGGTCCGCCCCCGGATCGCCCTGACCAACCCCGGTGACCCCGGCCCCGCCAACGAGTGGCCGCTGCCCGACCTGGCCGCCGCTGCATCGCCCCCGCCGAACTCGCCCGCGCCCGCCCCGCCGGCCGCCTCGGCTCCGGCCGCCCAGGCCGACAAGGCGGACACGGACAGCGGCGGCAGCAGCCTCCCCTGGATCGCCCTGGGGATCGGCGCGGCCGTGCTGATCGGGGGAGCGGTCACCGCAGTGGTTGTGCGCGGCAGGAACCGCTGACACCGCCGACCAGCAGACAGGACTGAACCGCATGTCGTTCGACGAAGAGTGGTCCACCGCCAGGGCAGCCGCCGCCGCGAACGTCGGCACGCGGCTCAACCAGCTGCCGGCCGATCCCGGCGGTGGCGGAGGCGGTAACGAGGACCTCCTGGTCAACCAGGACCACATCGGCGCCATCGGCCATGACGCGTACGTCCTCCACGACCGGCTGTTCCGCGACGGCAAGCACGCCAAGACCGCCACTGCCGAGGCCGGCAACCAGCTGAAGGGCGAGGGCTTCGCGAGCGGGGCCGCGCTGCTCACCGTGCACGACCGGTGGGACTCGCAGCTGAAGACCCTCCTCGCCGGCTGCGCGCACATCTCCAACACCCTGAACTACTCCATCAACTCCCTCGGCAAGCAGGACGCGCAGATCCACGCAGCATTCACTCAGTCCAAGGTCGACGAGTACCTGAAGTAAGGGCGGGCGCAGGACAGTGCTGACGTTCGAGAACGTGATGAACGCACCCCTGGACAAGCTGAACACGGCGGTGACCGACTGGGGCGCGATGGTCACCAAGCTGGAGGAGCTGGCCCGGGAAGCCCGTGAGGGCATGAAGGCCAAGGCCGACAAGGCCGAGTGGAGCGGGGTCACGGCCGGGGCGGGGCGGCCGTTCATCGCGAAGGTGGCCAAGGAGTTCGACGACGCGGCCCAGCAGGCCAAGGGCGTCCACCAGGCCCTGACCAGCGGGTACGACGCGTTCAAGTCGGCCAAGGACCAGCTGAAGAAGATCGTAGAGGTGGAGGCCCCGGTCGCCGGGTTTCGGGTGGACGGCGAAGGGCGGGTGTCCCGGGTGCCCTTCGCCGACCCGGGGACCGAGAACGCAGCCCGCCACGATCCCGACTACGTGCAGACGGCGGAGCAGCACCGTGGGGAGTGGCAGCGGAAGATCTACGCCCTCATCGAAAGCTGCGACGACGCCGATCAGTCCCTGGCCCGCATGCTGGCGGCGAACATCACCGACGACAACAACTTCAGCGGGCCGAAGTACACCAGCATCGCCTCCGAACAGGCGGGCCGGGCCGCCGAGCTCGCCAAGAAGGGCCGCGACCTCAAGCACGAGGAGCTCGTGGAGCTCAACGAGCTGCTGGCGGACAACGCCAAGGTGCCGGAGTTCTCGACCAGGTTCTACGAATCGCTCGGGCCCAAGGGTGCGCTGGAGTTCTTCGGCTACATGTCCACGGACACGTACGACTGGTCGAAGGTCGACGCGCAGCGGCTGAAGGACGTACAGGAGCTGCAGAAGAACCTCGGCCTCAACCTCGCCACCGCGACCAGCTCCAAGACAGAGCCGCACCTGCCTGACAGCTTCGCTCAGGAGCTGCGCAAGCTGGGCACGGAGCGAATTCCGCTGGCCAAGTACGACCAGAACCCGCCGTTCGGCTACCAGCTGCTCGGCGGCATCATGCGGTACGGCAACTACGACCCGAAGTTCCTCGTCCCGATCGCCGAGCACGCCACCCAGATCCACGCCAAGGACCCCGACTTCTTCAACCAGTCGCGGCACCTCAACGGCTACGGGAAGAACCTGTTCAACCCGTCCGGGGTCAACGGGGCCGGCTACGACCCGGTGGTCAGCTTCCTGGAGGCGCTCGGGCACAGCCCGGCGGCCGCGGCACAGTTCTTCGACCCGGAGCGCGAACCCCTCCCCGCGTACAACCAGGACGGCACGGTCAAGGCCGGCGAGCCCGACCTGGGCAAGGGCGAGGACAAGAAGCCGATCAAGAACTACCTCGACTTCTTCGGCAACGAGAAGTACGACTTCACCATCGACATGGAGGGGACGAACCCGGACGACCTGAAGAAGGTCCAGCAGCACATGCCGGAGGCGCTGGGGCATGCGCTGGAGGCAGCAACGCTCGGCCATGCCTGGGACGACCCCAAACCGGAACTCAACCGGACCGACACGGGGGCGCGCGTCATGGAGGCGGCCGCCGAGAAGTACGGCGGCGATGCCGGCCTCCTCAAGGCCCACGAGTCGCTGGCGGACAGCCTGGGCAATATGACGGCCGGTTACATCGACGACGTCAACCGGGCCATCGCCGACCAGGGGACCAGCAGCGTCTTCGAGCCCAAGGATTCCAACGGCCACGCGGACTTTGGGCTGGAGGGCGCGCGCAATCTGCTCAGCGCGCTGGGCCAGCATCCCGATGCCTACGCGACCGTTTCCACGGCCGAGCGCATCTACTCGGCCAGCGTCCTGGAGACCCAGGGTTTCCACGACGGCCAAGTCGACGAAGGCAAGGCCCGTGCGACCATCCGGACCACGGCCGAGGTGCAGGGCATGCTCGACGAGTCGCGGGCGAACCAGGTCATCGCCGAGGGCGAGAAGAAGCACGTGGAGTACGAGAATGCCCACGAGCAGCGGGCGGCCTGGGTGGAGTTCGGCACGACGGCTGCCATCGCGGCCGGTGTCGCGTTCCTTCCGGCCACCGCCGCGGCCGCCGGCGCGGCGGCGATTCTCGTACCGCTGGCCGTGGACGTGGGCAGCGGTGCAGTGGAGCAGGCCGCTGCCTCCGTCATCGGCGAGTGGTCCTCCGATGCGGTGGAGAAGCACAAGGACGAGGTGGACGAAAAGACACACGCCACTACGAAGGAGATGTACCAGGCGGGCGAGCACAGTGCGAAGGCGCCGATGGACCGTTTCATGACGCATCACGGCATCGATTCGACGAGCACGTTCGGCAACAACCTGATCGAGTCGATGCGGGACGGCTACCAGACCGGCAACCGCCTCGCCGATCAGCAGGGACACCAACCGGAGACGGGCAAGAAGTGATGAGGCTGCACAGACGACTGCGGGCCGCGGGCTGCGGGTTGGCCGCGCTCGGCTTGCTGGCCGGATGCAGCGGCCCCGAGTCCGAGCCCGAGCCGGAGTCCTCGGCTACTCAGGGGCGGAAGTTCGTGTCGGTCGCCCGGCTGTGCCCGGGTCTCTTCGGTGCGGAGGGCGGCAAGGCGCTGGAACGGTTCCTCGAATCGACAGAGTTCGAGATCCGGGACGAGAAGAAGAACGTGGGAGTCCAGGCGGTCGTGAAAGCGCTGGAGAACGGATACAAGGCGGGCAAGGGGATCCGCGACATGCCCGACCAGATCTGCCAGGTCTCGGGCAGGCCCAAGGACGGCTATTACCGTTCGGCCGATCTGTGGGTCGACGGCTACAGCAAGCACGTCGGCGATCCGGAAGAATTCCCCAGCCTGAAGGACCGCGGTCCGAGGGCGTCGTCCAGCGGGAAGCAGGTCCACCTCTCGTACGACTGCGTCAGCTCCCGAGCCGGCTCCACCGCAGACGTTCCGCTGCGCATCAGGCTCATGTTGCGCGAGCAGTGGGACGGGAGCATGGGTGCGGCCGTCCTCGGCCCCGACTATCTGGCTGCCGTCCATTCGGCGGCGCTCTCCATCGCCAAGGAACTCGGCTGCGCCGGCAACGGCGGCCTGCCCGGCCGTCCCGATGCCCTTCCCGCGCCGGACCCCGCCGCAAAGGACGGATCCTGACCGCGTACAAGGTGAAGGCCGCTCAGAGCGCCTGCTGAGCGGCCTTCGGAGAAGCCGTGACCGGATTCGAACCGGCGTAACCCGCTTTGCAGGCGAGTCCCTCAACCACTCGGGCACACGGCTGTGTGGTGTCGATGAACCGACCGTACGGCGGGCAGGGCCAGGGCCGGAAGGGAAACCCGGCCCCCGCAACACGACTGCCATGGCGCGTTCACAAAGCCGACCGTTCCTCCTGGTCAGCGGCGCGCATTGGTCTTTCCGCTGATGGCCGTCGGCGTCCATGGGTGGGAAAGCGCATTGTCCGTACCGGTGTTGGCGGATTGGATTCCAAGGTCAAGACGGCGGGGTCGGTACAGAAGGAAGCGAAGGACATCCATGCTCGACGGCTGCACGCCCTGGCCCGAGGAGTTCGTCGACCGTTACTGGGCGGCCGGGCACTGGCGGGGCAACACGCTGGACAACCTGCTGCGCGGCTGGGCCCTGCAGTACGGGCCGCGGACCGCGCTCGTGCACGGCGGCACCCGGATCACGTACGCGAACCTGAACCGGCGCGTGGACCGCATGGCCGCCGGATTCCGGTTGCTCGCCCTCCGGCCCGGGCAGCGGGTCGTCGTCCAGCTGCCGAACGTTCCCGAGTTCGTCGTCACCGTGTTCGCGCTGATGCGCGCCGGCGCGGTCCCCGTGCTGTGCCCGGTCTCGCACCGCGCGTCCGAGGTGTCCCACCTGGTGCAGGTCACCCAGGCCGTCGGCTACGTCGGCCCCTCGACGTACCGGGGTTTCGACCACACGGCGATGGCCGCGGACATCGCCGCCCGAGGGCCCTTCCTGCGGCGGGTGTTCACCCTTGAGGCGCCGGGCGCCTCCTCCCCGTACGGCGGCTACACGACCGACCCGTCGGGCTGCCACTACTTCCCGCTGGGCTCGATCGACTCCCCGCCCGCGCCGGCGCTGGTGCAGAGCGCCGACCGGGTGGCGTTCTTCCTGCTCTCCGGCGGCACCACCGCTCCGCCCGAGCTCGTTCCGCGCACCCACGACGACTACGCCTACCAGGCGCGGGCCGCCGCCGAGCTGGTGTCGCTCACCGAGAACGACGTGTATCTCGCCGCGCTGCCCGCCGGGCTCAACTTCACCCTCGGCAGCCCCGGCATCGTCGGCACCCTCTCCGCCGGCGGCACCGTCGTCCTCGTCGAGAACCCGGAACCCGCCGAATGCCTTCCGGTCATCGGACGGGAACGGGTCACCCTCACCTCGGTGACGCCCGCCGTCGCCCAGCTCTGGCTCGACGCACTTCCCACGGTCCGGGAAAACGACGTGAGCAGTCTGCGTCTCGTGCAGATCGGCGGCGGGCCCCTGCGCCGGGCCACCGCCGAACGGATGGGCGCCGCATCGGGCTGCCGCCTGCAGCAGGTCTTCTGCACGCCCGAGGGGCTGCTCACGCTCACCCGGCCCGCCGATCCGGACGAGACCGTGCTCACCACGCAGGGCCGCCCGCTCTCGCCCGACGACGAGATCCGCATCGTCGACGCCGACGGCAAGGACGTGCCCGACGGGAAGTCCGGCGAACTCCTCGCCCGCGGCCCCCACACGGTGCGGGGCTACTACCGGGCGCCCGAACACAACGCCCGCTCCTTCACCGCCGACGGCTACTTCCGCACCGGCGACCTCGCCCGACGCACCCCGGACGGCAACCTGGTGGTGACCGGCCGCCTCGAGGGACGGCCCGTGGCGGGCTGATCCCGGGACGGATCGACCGGAGACCTAGGGCTGCTGGAGGAGGGGACGATCCGTCGAAGGGAGGGGGAAAAGGAAAGGGGCAAAACCGGGGGATGGCCCTTAGCCTGGGGCGATGAGCGCCCTTGAGCCCCGTGCCGACGAGATAGCCCCACCCGCCGCGCCCCAGCCCGGCGGCGGCGGGATCCTCGGGCCCGCGCACCGGACGCTCAGCATCGGAATGATCTCCGTCATCTTCCTCATCGCGTTCGAGGCGACCGCCGTCGGCACCGCGATGCCGGTGGCCGCCCGCGAGCTGAACGGCATCGGCCTCTACGCCTTCGCCTTCTCGGCGTACTTCACCACCAGCCTGTTCGGCATGGTGCTCTCCGGCCAGTGGGCCGACCGGACCGGGCCGCTGCGGCCGCTCGCCCTCGGCATCGCCTCCTTCGCCGGCGGGCTGGTCCTCTCCGGCACCGCCACCGCGATGTGGCTGTTCGTACTGGGCCGGGCCGTGCAGGGCTTCGGCGGCGGACTGGTCATCGTCGCCCTGTACGTGGTGGTCAGCCGGGCCTACGACGAGCGGGAGCGGCCCGCGATCATGGCGGCCTTCGCCGCCAGCTGGGTGGTGCCGTCCATCGTCGGACCGCTGGCCTCCGGGACCGTCACCGAGCACCTCGGCTGGCGCTGGGTGTTCCTGGGGATCCCCGCGCTGGTCGTCGTACCGCTGGTGGTGGCGCTGCCCGCGATCCGCCGGACCGCGTCCGGGCCGGTGGAGCCGGGCGGGACGCCCGTGCCCTTCGACCGGCGCCGGATCCGGCTCGCCCTCGGCATCTCGCTGGGTGCCGGGCTGCTCCAGTACGCCGCCCAGGACCTGCGCTGGCTGTCGGTCGTGCCCGGGGTCGCGGGCGCGGCCCTGCTGGTGCCGGCCGTCCTCGGGCTGCTGCCGCGCGGTACCTACCTGGCGCGGCGCGGGCTGCCCTCGGTGGTGCTGCTGCGCGGGGTCGCGGCCGGGTCGTTCATCGCCGCCGAGAGCTTCGTGCCGCTGATGCTGGTCACCCAGCGCGGGCTGAGCCCCACCCTGGCCGGGTTCTCGCTGGCGCTGGGCGGGCTCACCTGGGCGGGCGGCTCGTGGATCCAGTCCAAGGGGCGGATGGCGCCGTACCGGGAGCGGTTGATGGTGGCGGGCATGGTGATGGTCGCGGCGGCGATCGCCGCCGCGCCGGCCGTGCTGATCGAGTGGGTGCCGGTGTGGACCGTGGCGGTGGCCTGGGGGGTGGGCTGTCTGGGCATGGGCCTGGTGATCGGGTCCACCAGCGTGCTGCTGCTGAAGCTGTCGCCGCCGGCGGAGGCGGGCACGAACTCCGCCGCCCTGCAGATCTCGGACGCGCTGGCCAATGTGGTGCTGCTGGCGGGCGGCGGGGCGGCCTTCGCCGCGCTGGGTGGGGGAGCGGTGGGGGCCGCCCACACGGCGGCCGAGGGGGCGGCTTCGCACCCGGGTGCCTTCGTGGTGGTCTTCCTCCCGATGGCCTGCGTGGCCCTGGTGGGCGCCTGGGTCGCCACCCGCCTGGACCCGGCCCCTGGCCCGGCCGTGTCCGGCATGCCGAGCCCTGCCGGCTTCCCGGCCTCCTCGGCGACCGTCCCGGCCACCCCCGGAGCCCCACCCGCCTCCTCTCAGAATGCCGACGAAGTCAGCTGACACCGCGTGGTACCACGCGGTACCATTGTCCCATGGCTGGTCTCAACGTCAGGTTCACCGAAGAAGAGCTGGATGCCCTGCGCGAGCGCGCCGAGGCGGAGGGCCGCAGCATGCAGTCCTTTGCGCACGACGCGGTGATCAGGGCCATAAACGAGCACTCCCGCCTGTTCAACGAGGCGGCCGAACATGTGCTGAAGGTCAGTGGGGAGCTGAACCGGAGGCTCGCGTGACGCACTACCTCACGCTGCCGGAGCTGCTGAACCTCGCCGAACGCCTCGGCACCAGCGAGGTGCGGGACTACGGGCTGCTCGACTCCGCGCTCGCTCGCCCGCAGTCGAGCGTGTTCGGCCAGGACGCGTACCCGGACGTGTGGCAGAAGGCCGCCGCCCTGATGGAATCGCTCGCGCGCAACCACGCGCTGGTCGACGGGAACAAGCGGATCGCCTGGTACGCGACCTGGGTCTTCCTGCACATGAACGGGCATCCCCTGGACGCGGACTTCGACGTCGACGAAGCGGAGACCTTCGTACTGGACGTGCGCCAGGGCGCCCTCGACGTACCCAAGATCGCGGCGCAGCTGCCGAGGTTCGCTCGCTGAGCACTGCCGTGTGACCCTCGCCGCACGGTCCGAGGTCACGGGCCTGTCCCTCCGCGAGGGGCGGGCCCGGGCCGGTAAGGTGGCCCGGTTGTCCTACGTACGACGACCCGCGCGGGGCCCGCGCAAGCCGCTCGTACGACGACGACTCCGAGACTGCCTGCCGAGAGCAACGAACCGGAGACCGTGACTACTACCGCCTCCCACCACCTCTCACCCGCCTTTCCCGGCCGCGCCCCCTGGGGCACCGCCAGCAAGCTGCGTGCCTGGCAGCAGGGGGCGCTGGACAAGTACATCCAGACCCAGCCGCGTGACTTCCTCGCGGTCGCGACCCCCGGCGCCGGCAAGACCACCTTCGCGCTCACCCTCGCCTCCTGGCTGCTGCACCACCACGTGGTCCAGCAGGTGACCGTGGTCGCCCCCACCGAGCACCTGAAGAAGCAGTGGGCGGAAGCCGCGGCCCGGATAGGCATCCGGCTCGACCCCGAGTACTCGGCGGGGCCGCTGAGCCGGGAGTACCACGGGGTCGCCGTCACCTACGCGGGCGTCGGCGTGCGGCCCATGCTGCACCGCAACCGGTGCGAGCAGCGCAAGACCCTGGTGATCCTGGACGAGATCCACCACGCGGGCGACTCCAAGTCCTGGGGCGAGGCCTGCCTGGAGGCCTTCGATCCGGCGACCCGGCGGCTGGCCCTGACCGGCACCCCCTTCCGGTCCGACACGAACCCGATCCCCTTCGTGACGTACGAGGAAGGGAACGACGGAATCCGGCGGTCCTCCGCCGACTACACCTACGGCTACGGCAACGCCCTCGGCGACGGCGTCGTCCGGCCCGTCATCTTCCTCTCCTACAGCGGCAACATGCGCTGGCGGACGAAGGCCGGCGACGAGATCGCCGCCAAGCTCGGCGAGCCGATGACCAAGGACGCCATCAGCCAGGCCTGGCGCACCGCACTGGATCCGCGCGGCGACTGGATGCCGAACGTGCTGCGGGCCGCCGACCAGCGGCTGACCGAGGTCCGCAAGGGCATCCCGGACGCGGGCGGCCTCGTCATCGCCTCCGACCAGGACTCGGCGCGGGCGTACGCCAAGCTGCTCCGCGAGATCACCGGCAGCAAGGCGACCGTCGTGCTGTCCGACGACACGGGCGCGTCGAAGCGGATCGACGACTTCAGCGGGAACGACGACCGCTGGATGGTCGCGGTCCGGATGGTGTCCGAGGGCGTCGACGTGCCCCGGCTGGCGGTGGGCGTGTACGCGACCACCATCTCCACCCCGCTGTTCTTCGCGCAGGCGGTCGGCCGCTTCGTGCGCTCGCGGCGGCGCGGCGAGACCGCGTCCGTCTTCCTGCCGACCATCCCCTATCTGCTCGGCTTCGCCAACGAGATGGAGGTCGAGCGCGACCACGTGCTCGACAAGCCGAAGAAGCAGGGCGAGGACGAGGACCCGTACGCCGAGTCCGAGAAGGAGATGGACGAGGCGAACCGGCAGGAGGACGAGGACACCGGCGAGCAGGACATGCTGCCCTTCGAGGCGCTGGAGTCCGACGCCGTCTTCGACCGGGTGCTGTTCGACGGCGCCGAGTTCGGCATGCAGGCGCACCCGGGCAGCGAGGAGGAGCAGGACTACCTCGGCATCCCCGGGCTGCTGGAACCGGACCAGGTGCAGATGCTGCTCCAGAAGCGGCAGGCCCGGCAGATCGCGCACAGCCGGAAGAGGCCGGACGCGGAGGCGGACCTGCTGGAGCTGCCGGCCGAGCGGCGGCCCGTGGTCTCGCACAAGGAACTGCTGGAACTGCGGAAGTCGCTGAACACGATGGTCGGCGCGTACGTCCACCAGAGCGGCAAGCCGCACGGGGTGATCCACACCGAGCTGCGGCGGGTGTGCGGCGGACCGCCGAGCGCGGAGGCGACGGCGGGGCAGCTGCGGGAGCGCATCAAGAAGGTCCAGGAGTGGGCGACACGGATGCGCTGAACGCGGACGTGCCGAGCGCGGATCCGCTGAACGCGGACCTGCCGAACGCGGACCTGCCGAGCGCGGATCTGCCGAACGCGTGATGCGCTGAACGCGGGTGTGCTGAGCCGTTCCTACGGAACATCGGACGGGGTCCGTGCGGAGAATCGCACGGACCCCGTCCGGCTGCGGGGACCTGCTCCGGGCCCTTCCCCGGGCATGTCCCGGCCGGTTCGAGGCCGTTCACAACTGTTGAGGTTGTATGGAGGTTCTGAGGCTGCCGGCATGACAAACAGGTACACCCGGCGGCTGCGCAAAGTTCACATACAGGGATTCGGCGCCCGGATTCTGGACGAGGCCTTCCGCTGAGCGGGACCCGCTCGCTACTGTCCCCGCATCGAAACGCCCCGTGGCAGCGCCGCCGCGGGAGCGCAGCCGGTGCCATGGCCTACCCGGCGGCCTCTCCTTGCGTCGCCGATGGGACCGGCGGCGCTTTTGCCGTGAGAGTTCACCGCCGCTCACCACAGAGGGAGAGGCGTCGTGACCGCGGAAACCTCCCAGACTCTCGACCGAGGGCTGAGAGTCCTCAAGCTGCTCGCCGATACCGATCACGGTCTGACCGTCACCGAGCTCTCCAACCGGCTCGGGGTCAACCGCACCGTCGTCTACCGTCTGCTCGCCACGCTGGAACAGCACGCCCTGGTCCGGCGCGACCTCGGCGGCCGCGCCCGCGTGGGCCTCGGGGTGCTGAGGCTGGGCCGGCAGGTCCACCCCCTCGTACGCGAGGCGGCCCTGCCCGTCCTGCGTTCCCTCGCCGAGGACATAGGCGCAACCGCGCACCTCACCCTCGTCGACGGCACCGAAGCACTCGCCGTGGCCGTCGTCGAACCCACCTGGACCGACTACCACGTCGCGTACCGGGCCGGCTTCCGCCACCCGCTGGACCGCGGAGCCGCGGGCCGAGCCATCCTGGCCGCCAGGCAGGGTGGGCTCACCGAGCCCGGCTACACCCTCACCCACGGAGAACTCGAAGCGGGAGCCAGCGGAGCGGCCGCCCCGCTGGTCGGCATCAGCGGCCTGGAGGGCAGCGTCGGCGTCGTCATGCTCGCCGACGCCGTGCCGGAGCGGGTCGGGCCGCGCGTGGTCGACGCGGCACGGGAGGTCGCAGACGCCCTGCGCTGACCGTACGCGCCACCGGCTAGCTCCCCGGGGCCTCCCCGGAATCCCTGCCACCCCGGGCATCCCCGCCCACCCCGGGCATCCCCGCCACCCGGGGATCCCGGCACCCGGGGATCCCGGCAACCCCGGCATCCGGGGAACGGCCGTACCGCGCCTCCGGCCCCGTCCCACGGCGGGGCCGGAGGCGTTCGGCCGTGCGGGGGCCCGGTGCGGCGGACCCGGCCCGATAGATTGGCTGGGTGCTTTCACGTCTCTCACGTCTCCCGCGCCCCGCCGCCCTCGCCGTCTGCGCCGTGCCCGCACTCGCGCTGCTGCTCATCGCGGCCTTCGCACCCCTGCCGTTCGTACTGGCCCAGCCAGGGCTGACGGCCGACGTGCTCGGCGCCAAGGACGGCAAGAGCGTGATCACGATCACCGGCGCGCCCACCCGCGGCACCACCGGGCAGCTCCGCATGACCACGATCGTCGCCACCGGCCCCTCCCAGGAGGTGGGCCTGCCGGACCTGGTCGGCAACTGGTTCCGCACCGACCGGGCGGTCATGCCGAAGGAGGCCGTGTACCCGGCCGGTGACAGCGACAAGGAGATCGAGGCGCACAACCTGGAGGAAATGGCGAAGTCGCAGTCGACCGCCGCCCAGGCCGCCCTCGGATTTCTGCACAAGGACCCCCGGCAGGTGAAGGTGGACCTCAACCTCGCCGACGTCGGCGGGCCCAGCGCCGGACTCCTCTTCTCCCTCGGCATCGTCGACAAGCTCGACGGCGACGGCAGCGGCGGCGACCTCACCGGCGGCCGGAGCGTGGCCGGCACCGGCACGATCGACGCGAACGGCGCGGTCGGCGCGGTCGGCGGGGTGGCCCTGAAGACCCAGGCCGCCAAGCGGGACGGCGCCACCGTGTTCCTCGTACCGAAGGCCGAGTGCTCGGACGCCCGCTCCGAACTCCCCGAGGGACTGCGGCTGATCCCCGTCACCTCCCTGACGGACGCGGTGTCCTCCCTGCGGGAACTGAACCGCGGCGGCAAGGTCCCGTCCTGCTGACCCGGGCCTGCTGACCGAGCCGGCCGACCCCGAGCCCTAACGATCCTCGGCTGCTTGTTCGACCAGGGGGATGATCCGCAAGGGGACGGGGTTTTCCATGACGATTGCCGTCGAGGCACGCACGATGCCCTCGAAGCCGACAACGCGGTCGATCACTCGCTGAAGGTCGGCGTTGGAGCGGGCCACCAGGCGGCACAGCATGTCCCCGTGGCCGGTGGTCGTGTGGAGTTCCAGCACCTCCGGCACCGTGGCCAAGTGGGCCCGTACGTCGGCGCCTTGGCCCTGCTTGATCTCCAGCGTGGCGAAGGCCGTCACCGGGTAGCCGAGGGCGGCCGGGTCCACCTGGGGGCCGAAGCCGCGGATGACTCCGTTCGACTGGAGCCGGTCCAGTCGGGCCTGGACCGTGCCGCGGGCCACCCCGAGGCGGCGGGAGGCCTCCAGGACCCCGATTCGGGGTTCGCGGGCGAGGAGGACGATGAGCCGGCCGTCGAGACTGTCGATGCCCATGGGGTGTGCCTGCCGTTTCCTTCGGGTGTTCCTCGGGATGGCCCTGAGGGTGGTCATCCTGCACAGATTCCACATCCATCCTGAGTCCAGACTGGGCAGTCTGTACACCGGAACAAGAAACTATTGCGCAGCTTGGTGGATCGGCGGGACTCTGCGCTTATGACTGAGACCCTGGATCACACGCCCGGAACCGCGCGCGAGGCAGACCCCTTCCCGGTGAAGGGCATGGACGCGGTGGTCTTCGCCGTCGGCAACGCCAAGCAGGCCGCGCACTACTACTCCACCGCCTTCGGCATGAAGCTCGTGGCGTACTCCGGACCGGAGAACGGCAGCCGCGAGACGGCCAGTTACGTCCTCACCAACGGCGCCGCCCGGTTCGTCCTGACCTCCGTCATCAAGGCGACCACCGACCACGGCCGCTTCCTCGCCGAACACGTCACCGAGCACGGCGACGGCGTCATCGACCTCGCCATCGAGGTCCCGGACGCGCGCGCCGCGTACAAGTACGCCGTCGAGCAGGGCGCCCGCGGCCTCGACGAGCCGTACGAGATCACCGACGAGCACGGCACGGTGGTGCTGGCCGCCATCGCGACGTACGGCCAGACCCGCCACACCCTGGTCGACCGCTCCGGGTACACCGGCCCCTACCTGCCGGGCTACGTGGCCGTCGACCCGATGGTCGCCCCGCCCGCCAAGCGGACCTTCCAGGCGATCGACCACTGCGTCGGCAACGTCGAGCTGGGCCGCATGAACGAGTGGGTCGGCTTCTACAACAAGGTCATGGGCTTCACGAACATGAAGGAGTTCGTGGGCGACGACATCGCGACCGAGTACTCGGCGCTGATGTCGAAGGTGGTCGCGGACGGCACCAAGAAGGTCAAGTTCCCGATCAACGAGCCGGCGATCGCGAAGAAGAAGTCGCAGATCGACGAGTACCTGGAGTTCTACGGCGGGCCGGGCGTCCAGCACATCGCGCTGGCCACGAACGACATCGTCGCGACCGTCCGCACCATGCGGGCCGCGGGCGTCCAGTTCCTGTCCGTCCCGGACACGTACTACGACACCCTCGGCGAGTGGGTCGGCGACACCCGGGTGCCGATCGACGAGCTGCGCGAGCTGAAGATCCTGGCGGACCGGGACGAGGACGGCTACCTGCTGCAGATCTTCACGAAGCCGGTGCAGGACCGGCCGACCGTGTTCTTCGAGATCATCGAGCGGCACGGGTCCATGGGGTTCGGCAAGGGCAACTTCAAGGCGCTGTTCGAGGCGATCGAGCGCGAGCAGGAGAAGCGCGGCAACCTGTAGCCCCCTTCGGGCCGGGCCCCTGCCGCGCCATGGCCTGGCGCCCGGCCGCTGCGCGAAGCGGTGCGGCGCCGTTGCCGGGGGCCAGCCCCCGGACCCCCGCGCCTCAAAACGCCGGAGGGGCTGATCTTTCAGCCCCTCCGGCTTTTGAGGAGTGGGGTCTGGGGCGGAGCCCCAGGCGGGAAGGGGCGGGTAGGGGATCAGCTCCGCGCAGCGGCTGCTCGCGGGGCCGGACGCAGGAGGGGCGCGTCCGGCCCCCGGCCGGCCGGAGCCCGGGCCCGCCGTAGCCCGGCCCGCCGGTGTCAGCCGGGGCCAGCGGGGCCAGGCCGAGGCCGGGCCCGGGTCAGCGGGGCCGGGCCCCCCGGTCAGGGTTTCGGCTTGGGTTTGGACGGGACGATGTACTGGCTCATGTCCGGGGCCACCCACTTCCCCCTCGGCAGCACGTTCTCCGGCCCACCCCCCGCCGGCTCCCCCACCCCCGCCAGCGCATCCTTCGCCCGCGCCACCCGCACCGGCGAGAACGCCGGGTTCGTGCGCAGCGCCTCCTGGAAGTGACGTCTGGCCGATGCCGTGTCGCCCAGGGCGCGTTCCATCACCGCCCGGTGGTACGTGAAGTCCGCGCTCCGCAGGCCCAGTTCCGTCGCCTTCTTCGCGTACTCCAGGCCGTCCTCCGTATCCCCGGCCCGGTGCAGCGCCCACCCCAGCGCGTCCGCGACCTGCACGCTCTTGTGCCGTTCCCACTCCGCGCTCAGCCGCCGTACCGCCGCCGCCGGATCCCCGTGGTCCGCCTCGTACAGGCCGAGCACCACCGGCTCGCTCACCCCGTGGGCCGAGCCGCGCGCCGCCAGCCGCTCCAGCAGGGTGTAGGGGCCGTCGGCCGCCCGCGCCTCCTCCGCCCGGCCCAGGGACTCCAGCAGCTCCCCCAGCTCCAGGGCCAGCTGCGGCACCGGCGCCCGCCCCAGCGCCAACCGGTAGTCCCGGACGGCTTCCCCGTGCCGCCCCAGCGAGGCCAGGGCCCGCGCCCGCCCGCCGAGGGCCTGCGCCTGCCCGGGATCGGCCCGCAGTGCCCCCTCGTACAGCCGCAGCGCCTCCCCCGCCTCGCCCCGCTCCCAGGCCAGCTCGCCGAGCCGGTAGAGGCAGTACGCCTTCTCCGCCGGTGCCTTCGCCGCGCCCGCCGCGTTCTCCATCGAGGCCGTCGCGTCCTCCCGCCAGCCGCGGTCCCGGTAGACCTGCGAGGCCCGCGCGTACGCGGCCAGGCCCGGCCGGAGCTCCAGCAGCCGCTCCATCGCCTTCTCGGCGGCCTTGTAGTCCCCGGCCCCCGTGTACGCGTCGACCAGCACCGGGTACGCCGTCCAGCGCCGCGGCGACTGCGCCCGCACCAGCTCGCCCCACTTCCGCCCGGTCACGAAGTCCCCGCGCGCATTGGCGAGCGCCCCCATGCCCGTCATCGCGTCGAAGTTGCCCTTCTCGGCCGGCCGCAGCTCCAGCGACCGTTTCAGCGCCTTCTCCGCCTTCGCGTACCAGCCGGGGTCCGCCTCGCGGCGCGCCTGTTCCAGGTAGGCCGCCCCCAGCACCGCCCACGAACCGTGGTCCTCGGCGTGCCCGCGCAGCCACGCCTCGCGGTCGGCGATCAGTGCCGCAAGGTCCACCGAGGCCGCCGGGGAGCCCATGCCGACGGCCGAGGCCGCACGCTCGGTGGGTCCGGGCGGGCGGGGGTCGTCGTCCACCTGGGCCGGGCGGATCAGCAGGGCCCCGGCGATCAGGACCACGGCGATCGCAGCGGGCACGAGCGTCTTGCGGCCGGTGAAGGTCACGGGCCGCGGCGGCTGGAATTCTGGTTCCTGACGTTCCACACGTTCCACCCGCTCACTGTGCGTCAATATGAAGAGCGCGCCGCGGTGTCCGAAGAGGGTTGCGCCCGGGTTCACACCGATGGCCCCCGGTGACACTCTGGCCTCATGGACCCCATGGACGATCTCCAGGCTCGGCTGCACGTCCGTCTCGCCGCAGGACTTCCGCCGGAGGCCCTGCTCACCGACCCCGACGTGACCGGCTCCTACGCCACCGACATGGCCACCTTCTGCGCCGCCGGCCGCCCGGCCGCCGTGGTCCTGCCCCGCACCGTGGAACAGGTCCAGCACGTGATGCGCACCGCCACCGAGTTCCGGGTGCCCGTCGTCCCGCAGGGCGCCCGCACCGGCCTGTCCGGCGCCGCCAACGCCTCGGACGGCTGCATCGTGCTCTCGCTGCTGAAGATGGACAGGATCCTGGAGATCAGCACGGTCGACCGGATCGCGGTGGTCGAACCCGGCGTGGTCAACGCGGTGCTCTCCCGTGCCGTGGCCGAGCAGGGCCTGTACTACCCGCCCGACCCGTCCAGCTGGGAGCAGTGCACCATCGGCGGCAACATCGGCACCGCCTCCGGCGGTCTGTGCTGCGTCAAGTACGGGGTCACCGCCGAGTACGTGCTCGGGCTCGACGTCGTGCTGGCCGACGGCCGGCTGCTGCGCACGGGTCGCCGTACCGCCAAGGGAGTGGCCGGATACGACCTCACCCGGCTGTTCACGGGCTCCGAGGGCAGCCTCGGCGTGGTCGTCCAGGCCGTTCTCGCCCTGCGGCCCGCACCGCCCCGGCAGCTGGCGCTGGCCGCGGAGTTCCCCTCGGCGGCCGCCGCCTGCGCGGCGGTCTGCGCCGTCATGGAGGCCGGGCTGACGCCCTCGCTGCTGGAGCTGATGGACCGTACGACCGTACGGGCGGTCAACGCGCTCGGCCGGATGGGCCTGCCCGAGACCACCGAGGCCCTGCTGCTGGCCGCCTTCGACACCCCGGACGCGCCGGCCCGTCTGGCGGCGGTGGGGGAGCTGTGCACGGCGGCCGGGGCCACCGCGGTGGTGCCCGCCGAGGACGAGGCGGAATCGGAGCTGCTGCTCCAGGCCCGGCGGATGTCGCTGACCGCGCTGGAGGCGCTGCGGCCGGCCACGATGATCGACGACGTGTGCGTGCCGCGGTCGCGGCTGGCGGAGATGCTGGACGGGACGGCCGCGATCGCCGGGAAGCACGGGCTGACGGTCGGGGTGTGCGCGCACGCGGGGGACGGCAACACCCACCCGGTGGTGTGCTTCGACCCGGCGGACGAGGACGAGACCCGCCGGGCCCGGGAGTCCTTCGACGAGATCATGGCGCTCGGGCTGGCGCTCGGCGGCACGATCACCGGCGAGCACGGGGTGGGTGTGCTGAAGAAGGAGTGGCTGGCCCGCGAACTGGGGCCGGTGGGGCTGGAGATGCAGCGGGCGGTCAAGCAGGCCTTCGACCCGCTCGGCCTGCTCAACCCCGGCAAGCTGTTCTGATCCTCCGGAGCCCGGCTCACAGGTCCGTGTCCCCGGACTCGTCCGAGGGCCACGGGTCGCGCAGCCACAGGTCGTCCGCCGGGGTGGGGGCCAGCAGCTCGGCGAGGGCCTCGTCCAGACCGAGCCGCTCGGCCTCCGCGCCCGGCGGGACCACCCGAAGGGTGCGCTCCAGCCAGGCGGACACCGCGGCGGCCGGCGCCTCCAGCAGGGCGTCCCCGTCGGGGGAGCTGAGGGCCATGCAGAGCACGGCCTTGTCGTCGATCTTGGTGGGCCAGATCCGCACGTCGCCATGACCGCAGGGCCGGAACACCCCCTCCACCATCAGCTCGCGGGCGAAGGTCCAGTTCACGGGGGCGCTGGAGCCCGCGTGGAAGGTGATGTGGACGGCGAACGGGTCGGCCGACAGGTAGACCAGCCGGGCGGGGACGGCGATGCTGCGCTCGGGCGACAGGACCAGCTTCAGTTCCAGCTCGCGCTCGATGACCGGGTCGTGCATGGCGGTGCCTCTCTCTGCGGTACGGGGGCCTGGTCCTGGCCCCACGTGAGGAGAGAGCGCGGTGCGGTCCGGTCATGACGCGACTTCCGGGTACGAATCGCAGGTTGGCCGGAATCTTTCGGGTGACCGAAATCAACCGGCGAGGCCCGGAACCGTCCAGGGTTCCCCCGAACGCTTGCATTCTCCCGTTACCGGACCTGTCGGGCCGGGGTTCTTGGCTATGGTCCTCCCTTGCGCAAGTCCCTTGCACAAGCCAAGCCTCAAGCCACGATCGGAGTTGGGGACATTGACGGCCTCCCCAGGTGACGGCGAGCACGCGGCCCGCGAGGGCTACTACCCCGATCCGTCCATCCCCGGATTCGTCCGCTACTGGAACGGCTCCGCGTGGGTCCCCGGCACCAGCCGCCGCGCCACCCCGGCGGACGAGACGGGGCCCGTGTTCCTGGACGAGACGGGTGCGCTGGCGCCGATGCCGGAACCGGCCCGGCCGCATCCGGCGGGGCCGGCCTGGCAGGCGGATCCCGCCCAGCAGTCGGGCTTCGGCGGGCCACGCGACCACCGCATCTCCTGGGGCGCCCCGGCCGCCGCTGCTCCGGTCCCGGCGTCAGCTCCCGGTCCCGCTCCGGCTCCGGCTCCGGCCTCGGCATCAGCTCCCGCTCCGGCCCAAGCTCCCGCCTCGACGCCGGCTCCGGCACCGGCTCCGGCTCCTGCCTCAGCTCCTTCTCCGGCTTCCCCGGCGGTGGCCGCCGCCCCGGCCCCGGCCCCGGTCCGGCCCGCCGAGTCGGACGGCCGCTGGCCCGCCCCCGCCGGCGGCGCCCGGCCTGAGGACCGTCCGCCGTCCGCCGCGCCGTCCCCCGCCCCGGCTCCTGCGATGGCCGCCGCCCCGGCCCCGGCCCCGGTCCGGCCCGCCGAGTCGGACGGCCGCTGGCCCGCGCCCGCCGGCGGCGCCCGGCAGGTGGACCGTACGTCCCCCGCGCCTTCCCCTTCCCCGGCCCCGGTCCGCACGGCCGAGCGGCTCCCGGCGCAGGCCTCTGCCCCCGGCGCCCTCCCGGCCAAGTCCCCGGCGGCCGCGGCCGGTCCGGGCCGACCCCGGCCCGCCTCCGAAGCCGAGCCCGAAGCGGCGCCCGAACCCACCCCGGCGCCCACCCGGCGGCCCGTCACCGACCGGGCCGTGTTCGAGCGGATGGCCGACCGGGCCGAGCAGCCCGCCGGGCTGGGGCGGCGGCTGCTGGCGCGGCTGCTGGACTCGCTGGCGCCCGCCGCGGTCGCCGCGGCCGTCGCCTGGCCGTCCCTACCGGAGGTGACGGAGCACCTGCAGGCCAAGGTGGATACCGCCGCGCGGGCCGGCGCGGGCGAACCGGTCACCGTATGGCTGCTGGACGGCACCACCGCCGGCCACCTGGCCGCCGTACTCGGCGCGGTGCTGCTCTTCGGGGTGTTCTACGAGGCGCTGCCGACCGCCCGTTGGGGCCGCACGCCCGGCAAGAAGCTGCTCGGCATCCGGGTGGCGGCGGTCGCCACCGGCCGGCCCCCGTCCTTCGGCGCGGCACTGCGCCGCTGGCTGGTGTACGGGATCCTCGGCTTCCCCGGTGCCCTGTGGTGCCTGGTCGACCGCCCCCGGCGCCAGGCCTGGCACGACAAGGCCGCCGCCACCGTCGTCCGCCGCTAGTGCTGTGACCGGCTAGGTTCACCGGGTCACGACCCCCGGCACGGCACGGCACCTCGCCGCGTTGTCGGACCGCGCAAGTACGTCCAGTACGAGCCGCGGCCCTCCGCCTAGCGATGCACCGCACCGGACGCCGTGCCCCGGCAAACCTTTCCGGCCACAGCACTGGGGGTGCCTCCCCGGGCGACCCGGGGCACGCCGCCCCCCGAACGGACGCCGTCCCCTTGCGGGGGCGGCCGGGCCGGGTTCGACTCGGGCCATGAGTACCGATCAGCCGCCGCCGGGCGAACGTCCCGAGGACGACCCGTTCCTCAAGAAGCCGCAGGAACCGACGCCTCCGTCGGGCGGTTCTCCGCCGCCCGGAGGCGGCGGTTACCCGCCCCCGCCGCCGCCCTACGGAGGCGGCCCCTACGGCGGAGGCGGCCCCGGCGGCCCGGGCGGCTACGGCATGCCCGACCCGCTCGCAGGCATGCCGCCGCTCGCCGACTTCGGCAAGCGGCTCCTCGCCCGCATCATCGACGCGCTCATCGTGACGATCCCGCTCTTCCTCATCCAGCTGCCGTTCGACAACAAGCGGTACATGGTCGAGACGGACAAGGGCGAGGACGTCTCCGAGGTCTTCACCAGGTCCTACGGTGGCAGCGGTCTGATCTGGACCCTGATCGGGATCATCGCCTATGTCGGCTACGACTGGTTCTTCACCAAGAAGAACGGCCAGACCGTCGGCAAGAAGGCCATGGGACTGCGCGTGGCGATGCTCAACGACGGCAGCGTGCCGCAGTCGAACGCCGCGCTGACCCGGGCCGCCGTGCTGTGGATCCCGACGCTGCTCTGCTGCTTCTGCCTGTGGCCGATCGCACTCGTCATCTCGATGCTCGTCGACAAGCCCTACAAGCAGGGCCTGCACGACAAGGTCGCCAAGACGGTGGTGGTCACCTCGACCTAGTGGTGCACAGGATGTTCGGCAGCGGCCGCCCGGGGCTCAGGCACCCGGGCGGCCGCAGTCGTGTGCGCGGCCGGAGCAGCGGCCGGGGCGTCCGCGTCCGCGGGAGCGGTGACCGGGACCACGGCCGGCTCGGCGGCCGCGGGCCGGCGCCGCTTCGGCATCGGCACCGTTAGTGCGACCAGCAGCCCGAGGGCCAGTGCGGCCGTGGCGATGACGGCGATCCCCGGTCCCGCGCTGGTCTGCGAGAGCAGCAGCATGGCGATCGTCGACACGATCACGGTGGCGGAACCGTAGGCGAGCTGTGCGGCAGTCGGACGCGGCATGGCGGTATCCGTCCTCATGGCGGAGGGTTCTACGACGGTGGATTCCCGGGCGGTACCGATGGTAAGCGTGACCTAACCCACGGTGCCGGTGCACGGGGGGCGCACGGAGTCACGGTTCGCCCCGGAAGTCCCCGGTAGTCGGCAGAACGTCCGCATACCGGAACTGACTGACCGCATAGTGCAGTTGACCGTGCCAAGTCAAGGTCTGTCTTTTCTTGAGTGTCTCCGGTCAAATAGCGTCACTTGAGACGCGCGCCGCGCGGAACACCCCGCTCCTTTGGCGAAGTTCCGACCGTCCATGAGCGGCCGCGGGAGGGGAACGACATCAAGTGACCAGCAATTCTGCAAGAAGGCGTGCCCTGCGGGCCACCGCCGTCGCCGTGACCATGGCGGCCACCGCGGCCTCCGGTTTCGTCTTCACCGCCAGCGCTCAGGCCGAGGTCAAGGGGCCCAACGCCCCCGTCGCCGACCGCCAGGACCCGACCGCTCCTTCGAAGGCGCACGTCGAGCACGACCTGGAAGGCCCGTTCAGCAAGCAGCAGGAGCAGGCCAAGAAGGCTGCCCTGGAGCAGGTGCTCTCCGGCAAGAAGCCGGCCGAGCAGCGCGGCGCCTCCAAGGTCGTCAAGCTCGACGACAAGAAGTACGTCGAGCTCGGCCGTGAGAAGACCGACAAGATCTTCACGATCCTGGTCGAGTTCGGCGACAAGGTCGACAACGAGACCATGTTCGACCCGGACGGCCCGGACGGCCCGAAGCCCCCGGTCGCCAAGTACGGCGGCACGCCCGGCCCGCTGCACAACAAGATCGCGCAGCCGGACCGCGCGAAGGACAACAGCACCGCCTGGCGCAAGGACTTCAACCGGCAGTACTTCCAGGACCTGTACTTCGCTACGGGCAAGGGCAAGCACTCGCTGAAGACCTACTACGAGAAGACCTCCTCGGGCCGTTACTCGGTCGAGGGCGAGGTCGCCGACTGGGTCAAGGTCCCGTACAACGAGGCCCGTTACGGCTCGAACTACTGCGGCAGCAGCAACTGCGCCAACGTCTGGGACACCGTCCGCGACGGTGTGACCGCCTGGACCGAGGCGCAGAAGGCGGCCGGCAAGACCGACGCCCAGATCAAGGCGCAGCTGGCCCAGTACGACCAGTGGGACCGCTACGACTTCGACGGCGACGGCAACTTCAACGAGGCCGACGGCTACATCGACCACTTCCAGATCGTCCACGCGGGCGAGGACGAGTCGGCCGGTGGCGGCGTCGAGGGCGCCAACGCGCTGTGGGCGCACCGCTGGTACGCGTACGGCACCAATGCGGGCAAGACCGGCCCGGAGAACAACAAGGCCGGCGGCACCCAGATCGGCAACTCGGGCATCTGGGTCGGCGACTACACGATGCAGCCGGAGAACGGCGGCCTCGGTGTCTTCGCCCACGAGTACGGCCACGACCTGGGCCTGCCCGACCTGTACGACACCACGGGCGGCGGCGACAACTCGGTCGGCTTCTGGTCCCTGATGTCGGCCGGCTCCTGGCTCGGCGAGGGCAAGGAGTCCATAGGCGACCTGCCCGGCGACATGACGTCCTGGGACAAGCTGCAGCTGGGCTGGCTGAACTACGACAAGGCCAAGGCCGCGACGAAGTCCACCCACAAGCTGGGCGTGTCCGAGTTCAACACCAAGGACAAGCAGGCGCTGGTCGTCGAGCTGCCGAAGAAGAAGGTCACCACCGAGGTCGTCGCGCCCGCCGAGGGCTCCACCCAGTGGTGGAGCAACATGGGTGACGACCTCAAGAACACCCTCACCCGCAAGGTGGACCTGTCCGGCAAGAAGTCCGCCGCGCTGTCCCTCAAGGGCTGGTGGGACATCGAGAAGGACTACGACTACCTCTACACCGAGGTGTCCACCGACGGCGGCGCCACCTGGACCCCGCTGGCCGGCACCGCCAACGGCAAGGCCATCCCGGTCGACGCCGCGGGCTCCCCGTCGCTGACCGACGTCTCCGGCGGCTGGCAGGACCTGAACTTCCCGCTCGACGCCTACGCGGGCAAGACGGTCGACCTCCGCTTCCGCTACCAGACGGACGGCGGCGCGGGCGGCAAGGGCTTCACCGCCGACGCCATCACCCTGACGGCCGACGGCGCCGCCCTCTTCACCGACGGTGCGGAGAACGGCGACAACGGCTGGACCGGCAAGGGCTTCTCCCGGATCGGCGCGGGCTTCACCAAGGAGTACGCGCAGTACTACCTCGCCGAGAACCGCCGCTACGTCTCGTACGACTCGACCCTCAAGGTCGGCCCGTACAACTTCGGCTTCACCGGCACCCGTCCCGACTGGGTCGAGCACTACCCGTACCAGGACGGCCTGCTGATCTGGCAGTGGGACACCTCGCAGAAGGACAACAACACCAGCGTCCACCCGGGCCAGGGCCTGATCCTGCCGATCGACGCGAACGCCAAGCCGATGAAGTGGTCGGACGGCACCCTGCTGCGCAACAAGATCCAGCCGTACGACGCCACCTTCAGCGCGTACTCGACGGACGCCTTCACCCTGCACAAGAACGGCCAGCCGCTGTTCATCAAGCCGAAGGCCGCGAACATGGTCTTCGACGACCGCAAGGGCAAGTACTACTACGACGAGAACCCGACCGGTTCCGTCAAGGTCACTGACACCAACACCAAGATCAAGATCAAGAAGGAGACCTACGACGGCCTCCAGATGACGATCGAGGTTGGCCCCTCCGGGAGCTAGTCAGTAAAACCGCAGGTCAAAGCATGATCGGCCGTCGCCCTCTAGCGGGCGGCGGCCGATCGCGTTTAGATGCCGGTGCGAGTGTCTTATTGACACTCCGCTCCGACTCCATCTCACGGGGGAGATGCAACACATGCCTGGCGGAGGTTTCGTCAAGCTCCCGAACGGGAGCGTCGTGGTCGCCCTGACCCTGCCCAGACCCGTGGTGGACTGCGGCGGCGGGCCCGTCCGCGTCCTCGTCCACGCCGCGAACCGGGCCCGCGCCCTGACCAGGCTGCGGAACCTCGGAATGCGCGCCGTCTACCTGCGGGGGAACACCCAGCCGCCGACCCCGGACGAGGTCACGGCGGTGCTCCACCACCCGGACGGGCTGCTGTGGCGGGCGGTGCCGGACGACGTGGAGGAGTTGTGGCACCCGATAAGGGCCCTGCTCAGGGGCGCCTAGCGCGAGGGGCAGGACACCCCCTGGGCGGGCCCCCGGGCCGCCCGGCGAAGGGGCAGGACACCCCTAGGCGGGCGCCTGGCCGCCCGCGACCACCGGGGTGCCGGTGAGCTCCACGCCGGCCGTCCGGAGCTCTTCCAGGGCCCGCTGGGTGGTGTGCGGGGCCACCCCGGCGGTCAGGTCCAGCAGCACATGGGTCCGGAAGCCCGCCCGGGCGGCGTCCAGGGCGGTGGCCCGCACGCAGTGGTCGGTGGCGATGCCGACCACGTCCACCTCGGTGACCTCCCGCTCCCGCAGCCACTGGGCGAGGCCGGTGCCGTTCTCGTCGGCGCCCTCGAAGCCGCTGTACGCCGCCTCGTACGCGCCCTTGTCGAACACGGCCGCGACGGCGCCGGACGCGACGGCGGGCGCGAAGTTCGGGTGGAACCCGACCCCCTCCGTGCCGGCCACGCAGTGCGCCGGCCAGGAGGTCTCGTAGTCCGGGTCGGCCGGCGGGCGGGCGAAGTGCGGGCCCGGGTCGACGTGGTGGTCCCGGGTGGCCACCACATGGCGGTAGCCGGGGCCGGCCTGCCCGATCAGCTCGGTGATGGCGGCGGCGACGTCGGCGCCGCCGGCGACCGCGAGGCTGCCGCCTTCGCAGAAGTCGTTCTGTACGTCGACGACGATCAGTGCGCGGTGCATGGCGCTGTCCTTCGGCTCGATGGCTGCTGCCGGCTCAGTTGACCGGCTCCCGTGCGGCGGACCCGGGGGCCTCTTCCCCACCCCGCCCCTTCCCGTAACCGGGTCTCCGCCCCGGACCCCGCGCCTCAACCGCCGGCGGGGCTGGGTGGGTACCGCCTGGCGGGGCTGGATTGCGCAGCAATCCCAGCCCGCGCGGCGTTTGAGCGCACCGGCGCGAAGCGCCGGACGGGGGGTCTGGGGGCTTGCCCCCGGTTTCGGGAAGGGGCGGGGTGGGGAAGGCCCCGCGCAGCGGCCCCCTCCCCCCGCTGCCCCGCCCCGCCCTGCGGGCCCCAGGGCCGCAGGGGCGCGCGCGGCTACACGTACTCCGTCGGGATGACCGCTTCTCCGCGGGACAGCTGGGTCGCCGACAGCGGGAGCCCGGCCCGGGCGGCCCGGTGGCGGTCCCGCGCGGCCTCCAGGGGCTCCCGCGCGACCACCTCGCCCGCCTTGACCAGCTGGGTCAGGAGCTGCCGGTCCGCAAGGGCGGCCGGCACCGGCCCGGTGCCGACGACCTCCGCCTCGGCCACCCCTTCCGCATCCACCCGCCGCGCCGCCCACTTGCGCCCGCCGATCGAGGTCTTGCCCCCGGACGCCTTCTTGGCCACCGGCTGGAGCGGCGCCTTCGGGTCGGCCGAGACGGCCCGCGCGACCAGCTTGTAGACCATGGAGCAGGTCGGGTGCCCGCTGCCGGTCACCAGCTGGGTGCCCACCCCGTACGCGTCGACGGGTGCCGCCGCCAGCGAGGCGATGGCGTACTCGTCGAGGTCGGAGGTGACCACGATCCGCGTGCCGGTCGCGCCCAGCTCGTCCAGCTGCTGCCGCACCCGGTGGGCGACCAGCAGCAGGTCGCCGGAGTCGATGCGGACCGCGCCCAGCTCGGGCCCGGCGACCTCCACCGCCGTACGGACGGCCTCCGCGACGTCGTAGGTGTCCACCAGAAGGGTGGTTCCGCCGCCCAGCGAGGCCACCTGCGCGGTGAACGCGTCCCGCTCGTTGTCGTGCAGCAGGGTGAACGCGTGCGCCGAGGTGCCCACCGTCGGGATGCCGTACCGGAAGCCGGCCGCCAGGTCCGAGGTGGAGGTGAAGCCGCCGACGTACGCGGCCCGCGAGGCGGCCACCGCGGCCAGCTCGTGGGTGCGCCGGGCGCCCATCTCGATCAGCGGCCGGTCGCCCGCCGCGGAGGCCATCCGGGAGGCCGCCGCGGCGATCGCCGAGTCGTGGTTGAGGATCGAGAGGATCACCGTCTCCAGCAGCACGCACTCCGCGAAGCTGCCCTCCACCCGCAGGATCGGCGAGCCCGGGAAGTAGACCTCGCCCTCCGGGTAGCCCCAGACGTCGCCCGAGAAGCGGTACGAGGCCAGCCAGTCCAGGGTCCGCATGTCGACCACGGCCCGGTCCCGGAGGAACTCCAGGACCGCGGAGTCGAAGCGGAAGTTCTCCACCGCGTCCAGCACCCGGCCGGTGCCCGCCACGACGCCGTAGCGCCGCCCTTCGGGCAGCCGCCGGGTGAACACCTCGAAGACCGAGCGGCGGTCGGCCGTGCCGCTCGCCAGGGCGGCCTGCAGCATCGTGAGCTCGTAATGGTCCGTGAAGAGCGCTGTCGACGGCACGTCCACCGGCAGGCCCAGGTCCGCAGGGTTCATGGCACGGATGCTAGCACGCATTTCGTCAAACTGACGAGAACTATCGGGGCCGCGACCCGCGGCGGGGGGCCCGTTTGTGCGACGGGCCGGTCACGGTGGCAGCATGGGACGAGTGAGTGTTGCTCCCATTGAGATCGAACGCACCGAATCGGCCGAAGAGACCCACGCGGTCCCCGAGCCGGATGTCCCCTGGGTGACCCTGGTGCACAACGACCCGGTCAACCTCATGAGCTATGTGACGTACGTGTTCCAGGCGTACTTCGGCTATTCCAAGGACGTGGCGCACAAGCTGATGCTCGACGTCCACCACAAGGGGCGGGCCGTCGTGTCCAGCGGCACCCGCGAGGAAATGGAGCGCGACGTGCAGGCCATGCACGGCTACGGCCTGTGGGCGACCCTCTCCCAGGACCGCAACTGATGGGCGGGACGTTCGCACCGCTCAAGGGCGGCGGCGCCGCCGTCGCGCTGGACGAGGTCGAGATCTCGATCCTGCGCTCCCTCGCCGTCCAGCTGCTGGAGCTGATCGGCCCCGGCGAGCCCGAGCCGGCCGCCGACGCCGACCCGCTGGCCGCCCTCTTCGCGGAGGGGCCGAGCGAGCCCCCGTCCGACCCGGCGCTGGCCCGGCTGTTCCCCGACGCCTACGGCGGCCCGTCCGCCGAGGACCGGGGCGCGGACCCGGCCGAGCTGAAGGCCCGGTCGGCGGAGTTCCGCCGGTTCACCGAGACCGACCTGCGCAGCCGCAAGCGCGAGGACGCGCTGGCCGTCGTACGCAGCCTGGACGGGCTCACCCCGGCCGGCGACGGCGGGGCCGTGCTGGAGCTCACCGGGGAGCTGCCGCTGCGCTGGCTCGGGGCCCTGAACGACCTGCGGCTGACCATCGGGGCCCGGCTGGAGATCACCGAGGACGACGAGAGCGCGGCGCTGCTGCGGCTGCCGGACGAGGACCCGCGCAAGCCGATGGTGATGGCGTACCTCTGGCTGGGCGGCCTCCAGGAGACCCTCATCGAAACCCTCTGAGCACCCGCGCGTCCCGTTTCGTTCGCTCAGCGGACGCTCAAATCCGGATAACGATCAGATCACCACGTTGTGGTGATCTGATCTTTTTCGGGCGCCTTGTCCTGTTCTTCCCGTGGCGTGTGTCACATTCGAGCCCGTCGATCACCCATAAGCCCGTGATAAATCTTCACGACCGCCGACAGGACGCCACCCCTGTCCTTCCGGCGTGCTTGAACCGGCTGATCGCCGGAGTGCAACTCCATCCGTATCCGGGGGGATCGAGGACCCGGTCCGCAGTCGCTGAAGACGCGGATCGGCGTGGAGAAAGGCGCACCAAACATGACCTCTGTGCAGGTCGAGAAGAACGACCGTCCGGTCGGCAAGGATGCCGCGGCGGACGAGGGATACCACCGCACGCTCGGGGCCCGCCAGATCCAGATGATCGCGATCGGCGGAGCCATCGGCACCGGCCTCTTCCTGGGCGCGGGCAAGGCCATCAGCAAGGCCGGCCCCAGCCTGATCCTGGCCTACGCGATCGCGGGCCTGGTCATCTTCTTCATCATGCGGGCCCTGGGCGAGCTGCTCATGTACCGCCCCGTCGCGGGATCCTTCTCGGACTACGCCCGCGAGTTCATCGGGCCCTTCGCAGGATTCGTCACCGGCTGGACGTACTGGCTGTTCTGGGTGGTCACCGGCATCACCGAAGTGACCGCCGCCGCGCACTACATGACGTACTGGACCGGCAGCAGCTTCCCCCAATGGGCGTACGCGCTGATCTTCACGGTCATCCTCTACGGCGCCAACCTGATCTCCGTGAAGCTCTTCGGTGAGCTCGAGTTCTGGTTCTCCATGGTCAAGGTCACCGCCATCGTCGGCATGATCCTGATCTGCGCCGGCATCCTCACCATCGGCTTCTCCGACGCCGCCGAGACGGCGACCGTCGCGAACCTGTGGAACGACGGCGGGTTCTTCCCCAAGGGCATCGGCGGCACGCTGATGACCCTGCAGATCGTCATGTTCGCCTTCCTCGCGGTCGAGCTGGTCGGCGTCACCGCCGGCGAGTCCAAGGACCCCGAGAAGACCCTCCCCAAGGCCATCAACACCGTGCCGTGGCGGATCGCCGTCTTCTACGTCGGCGCGCTGATCATGATCCTGTCGGTCGTCCCGTGGACGCACTTCCAGCCGGGCGTCTCGCCCTTCGTGGCCGCCTTCGAGCGGATGGGCCTCGGCGTCGGCGCCGCAATCGTCAACTTCGTCGTGCTGACCGCCGCCCTGTCCTCCTGCAACTCGGGCATGTACTCCACCGGCCGCATGCTGCGCGACCTCGCGCTCAACGGCCAGGGCCCGAAGTTCTTCACCAGGCTCACCAAGAACGGCACCCCGCTGCTCGGCACCACCTTCTCGGCCTCGCTGATGCTGGTGGGCGTCTGGATCAACTACGTGGCCCCCGGCAAGGCCTTCGACTACGTCGTCTCCTTCGCCACCATCTCCGGCATGTGGGCCTGGGTCGTCATCCTGGTCTGCCAGCTCCGCTACCGCGCCAAGGCCGACCGCGGCGAACTCCCGCAGTCCACGTTCCGCGCCCCCGGCGCCCCGTGGACCAGCTGGTTCGCCCTGCTCTTCATCGGCATGGTCGTCGTGATGATGGGCGCCGACAAGGACGCGCGGGTCTCCCTGTACTGCGCGCCGCTGTGGGGCATCGTCCTCGCCGTCGGCTACTTCTTCCTCTGGATCCGCAAGGACCGCACCGCGGAGGCCCTGGAGAAGGCCGGCCCGGCCTCGTAACCACCCGGCCGACCCGGTAACCACCCGGTTCCGTCCAGCATTCGGGCCCTTCCGTACCACTCCTCGGTACGGAAGGGCCCGTCTGCTTATCCTGTCGCTCATGCTGACCCTCACCCAGGCCCTGTACGACCAGATCGTCGAGCACGCCCGCAAGGACCACCCGGACGAGGCGTGCGGAGTCGTGGCCGGCCCGGCGGGCACCGGCCGCCCCGAGCGGTTCATCCCGATGCTCAACGCCGCCCGGTCGCCCACGTTCTACGAGTTCGACTCCAAGGACCTGCTCAAGCTGTACCGCGAGATGGACGACCGGGACGAGGAACCCGTCATCGTCTACCACTCGCACACCGCGACCGAGGCCTACCCCTCGCGCACCGACATCACGTACGCGAACGAGCCCGGCGCGCACTACGTGCTCGTCTCGACGGCGGACACGGACGGCCTGGGGGAGTTCCAGTTCCGCTCGTACCGCATCGTGGACGGGGTCATCACGGAGGAAGAAGTGCAGGTCGTGGCCGCTTACTAGGACCCCGGCGTCCACGATGCGAGCGTTTTTCGTCCACGATCCAAGACGTCACTCCTTTCGGGTGACCGGGAATCGTTACGATGCCCGCATGGTTCCCCACGACGTGAGCACCGATACGCCCGGCAGGCAGCTGCTGCTCGTGGCGCGGCTGCACGTCGACCTGTGCCGTCTCGCCAGCGCGATCTGTCCCGCTGCCTGAACCGCCGCACCACCCCAGCACCACAGCCCCTCCCGCGCGGGGGCCTGTCAGCCGCGCGCCCGCCCCTACGTGACGATCCAGGAGCCAGCCATGGCCATCGAGGTCCGCATCCCCACCATCCTCCGCACCTACACCGACGGCGAGAAGGCCGTCAACGCCGAGGGCACCACCCTCGCCGAGGTCTTCGCCGACCTGGAGACCCGGTACAAGGGCATCGAGGAGCGCATCGTCGACGGCGGCCAGCTGCGCCGCTTCGTGAACGTCTACCTCAACGACGAGGACGTCCGCTTCCTGGAGGGCATCTCCACCAAGGTGGCCGACGGCGACAACGTCACCATCCTCCCGGCCGTGGCCGGCGGCTCGAAGTAATGCGCTACGACTCCCCGCTGGCCGCGGTCGGCAACACCCCGCTGGTCCGCCTGCCCCGGCTCTCGCCCTCGGACGACGTCCGCATCTGGGCGAAGCTGGAGGACCGCAACCCGACCGGCTCGATCAAGGACCGCCCGGCACTCCACATGGTCGAGCAGGCGGAGAAGGACGGCCGCCTGACCCCGGGCTGCACGATCCTGGAACCCACCTCGGGCAACACCGGCATCTCCCTCGCCATGGCCGCGAAGCTCAAGGGCTACCGCATCGTGTGCGTGATGCCGGAGAACACCTCGCAGGAACGCCGTGACCTGCTGGCGATGTGGGGAGCCGAAATCATCTCGTCGCCGGCCGCCGGCGGCTCCAACACCGCCGTCCGGGTGGCGAAGGAACTGGCCGGGCAGAACCCGTCCTGGGTGATGCTCTACCAGTACGGCAACCCGGACAACGCGGGCGCCCACTACGCCACGACCGGCCCCGAGATCCTCACGGACCTCCCCTCGATCACCCACTTCGTGGCGGGCCTGGGCACCACCGGCACCCTGATGGGCGTGGGCCGCTACCTCCGCGAACACAAGCCGGACATCAAGATCGTCGCGGCGGAGCCGCGCTACGACGACCTCGTCTACGGCCTGCGCAACCTCGACGAGGGCTTCGTCCCCGAGCTGTACGACGCCTCGGTCCTGACCACCCGCTTCTCGGTGGGCTCGGCGGACGCGGTGACCCGGACCCGGGAACTCCTCCAGCAGGAGGGCATCTTCGCGGGCGTCTCCACCGGGGCCGCGCTGCACGCGGCGATCGGTGTGGGCCGCAAGGCGGTGGCTGCGGGGGAAGCGGCGGACATCGTGTTCGTCGTGGCCGACGGGGGCTGGAAGTACCTGTCGACGGGGGTCTACACGGCGGCCACCACGGAAGAAGCGATCGAGGCCCTCCAGGGCCAACTCTGGGCCTGACCCCGGCCGCGGCGCCCCTGCGGGGGTGCCGCCCCGGACCCTGCGCACCGCTTGCCCGCAGCCCGGGTGATCCGGTGCGGCGCCGTTGCCGGGGGCCGGCCCCCGGACCCCGCGCCTCAATCGCCGGCGGGGCTGGAATTGCCGCCGCACGGCAACGCCGGACAGCCCCGCCGGGCAGATCCGGCCCCTCCGGCGTTTGAGGAGCGGGGTCTGGGGCGGAGCCCCGGTTCGGGAAGGGGCGGGTAGGGCCCGGGGTTGTGGCATCCACGGGCCGGATGGGACGGCGGCGGCAACCCGGCCGGGAGGGCGAACCCGGTCGGGAGGGCGCGGGGCCCGTTATGAGGGGCCGGCCAGGAGTTCCGCGAGGATCGCCGCGTGGCTCGTGCCGGGTTCCTTCACCGCCGTCAGCAACGTCAGCGGCCCCGCCGCCCCCACCGCCCGCAAGTGCGCCAGCGCAGCCTCCGCCTCCGCTCCTGCCCCCGCCAACTCCGCCTCGTACCGCGCCCGGAACTCCTCCCAGGACCCCGCCCCGGAGTGGTACCACTTCCGCAGCTCCGCCGACGGCGTCACCACCTTCGGCCACTCGTCGACCTGCGCCTCCGCCTTCGCGAGCCCCCGCGGCCACAGCCGGTCCACGAGCACCCGTACCCCGTCCGCCACCGGGTCCGGTGGCTCGTACACCCGCCGCAGCCGAATCATCGCCCGCCTCCCAGCCCCTTCACCTCGTCCCACACCGTGGGGTCCAGTTCACCCACTCGCCGCCGGAACTCCCACACCGACACCTCGATCGGCCGGTCCGCCTCCAGGAACCCCGGACGCCCGTGCACGTCGCCTTCCCCGCCCGGCGGGAGCGGGATCACCCCGGGCCGCTCGTCGTGGTACTTCGTGGTGATCCGTGCGATCCGCGCCCGGTGCGCCCGTACCGACAGGACCAGGCACGGCAGGTCGTCCGTCAGCCGCCAGATCTCGCCCGGCCGGGGCCGCGGCTCGGGGCCGGGCCCGTGCCGTACCCGGGCCGGCGGCGGGGGAGTGGGGCGGCGGCCCGCGACCAGCACGACGAGCGCCACGGCCACCACCGCGGCGACCGCAGGCCACCACGACGTGTCCATGCATCGACGGTAACCGCGTCCGCACCACCCGGCACGGCAACCGGCACGGCAGCCCACCCACCCGGCGCCCGCAACCCGCACGGCAACCCCGGCCCGCCCCGTCGCTCCCCCGGGTGACACCACAGGTGAGTTCCCCCACAACGGCCCGCCGCGGAGGAGCGACCGGACGTTTCGCGCCTTACGCTCGACCCACGCACGGCTCCGCGCATCCGTCGCTTCCGTCCACGGACCGTCCACGGAGGTTCCTGCTCCATGAAGCTCACCGTCGTCGGCTGCTCGGGGTCGTTCCCATCCGCGGAATCGGCCTGCTCGAGCTACCTCGTCGAGGCCGACGGCTTCCGGCTGCTCCTCGACATGGGCAACGGCGCCCTCGGCGAGCTGCAGCGTCACAGCGGTCTCTACGACCTCGACGCGATCTTCCTGAGCCATCTGCACGCCGATCACTGCATCGACATGTGCGGCTACTTCGTCGCCCGCTACTACCGCCACGACGGCGGCCGCTGCGGCACCATCCCCGTCTACGGTCCCGAGGGCACCGAACGGCGGCTGATCACGGCGTACGAGGACGTGCCGGACGAGCGCGCGATGAGCGAGGTCTTCGAGTTCCGGACCCTGAAGTCCGGCACCTTCGAGATCGGCCCGTTCCAGGTGCGCACCGAGCGGGTCGCCCACCCGGTCGAGTCGTACGGCATCCGCGTCGAGCACGGCGGCCGCTCCCTCGCCTACTCCGGCGACACCGGCGCCTGCGCCGAGCTGGGCCTGCTCGCCGAGGGCGTCGACCTGTTCCTCTGCGAGGCCTCCTTCACGCACGGCAAGGAGGACATCCCCGACCTGCACCTCAACGGCCGCGAGGCCGGCGAGTTCGCGCAGCGCGGCAACGCGGGCCGGCTGGTCCTCACTCACATCCCGCCGTGGACGGACCCCGCCCGCAACCTCGCCGACGCCCGCGCGGTGTACGGCGGCCCGGTCGAGCTGGCGTCCTCGGGTGCGGTCTACGAGGTCTAGGCGGGCCTGTACGTACGACGAAGCCCCCGCCCTCCCGGAAGGGACGGCGGGGGCTTCGTCGTAGGGGCGGCCGTGCCTACTTGGCCTCGGCCTTGAGCAGCTCGGCGAGCTCCTCGTCGGACTCGCGGCCCGGCGTCGGGAGGTTGAACTTGGTGATCGCGAAGCGGAAGACGAAGTAGTAGACCACCGCGAAGCAGAGGCCGACACCCGCGAGCATCCACGGCTTCTCGGCGATGCCCAGGTTCAGCAGGAAGTCGACCGCACCGGCGGAGAAGCCGAAGCCGTCCCGCATGCCCAGGGCCCAGGTCAGCGCCATCGAGACACCCGTCAGGACCGCGTGGATCGCGTACAGCACCGGGGCGATGAACATGAAGGTGAACTCGATCGGCTCGGTCACACCGGTGACGAAGGCCGTGAGCGCCAGGGAGAACATCATGCCGCCGACGACCTTGCGGCGCTCGGGGCGGGCGCAGTGGGTGATCGCGAGGCAGGCCGCCGGGAGGGCGAACATCATGATCGGGAAGAAGCCGGTCATGAACTGTCCGGCGTTCGGGTCGCCGGCCAGGAAGCGGGCGATGTCGCCGTGGACCGCGCCGTCGGCACCGTTGAAGGAGCCGGCCTGGAACCAGGGGAAGGAGTTCAGCAGGTGGTGCATGCCGACCGGAATCAGCGCACGGTTGGCGACACCGAAGATGCCCGCGCCGACCGAGCCGGAGCCGACCAGCCACTCACCGAAGTTGTGCAGACCAGTGCCGAGCACCGGCCAGATCAGGCCGAAGACGATGCCGGCGACCAGACCGGCGAAGGCGGAGAGGATCGGTACCAGGCGGCGGCCGCCGAAGAAGCCCGCCCAGTCCGGCAGCTTGGTCCGGTAGAACTTCTGGTAGAGCAGGGCGGTGATGATGCCCATCACGACACCGCCGAGGACGCCGGCGTTGACCGGTGCGTCCACGTGGACGATCTGCCCCTTGACGACCTTGGCGACCTTGGGGAGGTTCGAGTCGGTGAAGGTGCCGAGGACCTTCTGGAAGACCAGGTAGCCGGTGACGGCGGCGAGCGCGGTGGAGCCGTCGGACTTCTTGGCGAAGCCGATCGCGATGCCGACGGCGAACAGCAGCGCCATGTTGTCGAGGATCGCGCCACCACCGGCGGCCATGTAGCCGGCGATCTTGTTCACGAAGGCGGGAAAGGAGTCCTTCCCGAGCATGTCGTCCGCGCCGAGGCGGAGCAGGAGCGCGCCGGCGGGCAGCACGGCGACCGGGAGCATGAGGCTCCGGCCGATGCGCTGCATGACGGCCATCACGCCAGCGCCCTTCTTGTTTGCCGCAGCGGTGGCTGTGGACATGAGCTTCCTCCAGTGGGCAAGGCGCCGCCGAGGACAGAAAGCAAGGGGGGACGGCGGCGTCTCAGAAAGGGGGGCCCACGGGCCTGGGCAAGGCGCGTGGTCTACACCATTGGGTGGTGTAGACCAGTTGTAGCATGGTCGGGGTTAGATAAGGAACCTTCGATTTCCTGTGGTCTGGACCACATCCGCGGGGTCGGGGCCGAAGCCCCCGCGGCAGCGCCCTCGCGCACGACGAAAGGCCCCCGGAGCGCAGGATCCGAGGGCCTTTGCGGACCGGGCTCAAAGGCCCGGCACGGCCTAGGCCTTCGTGTTCTCCGCCTGCATCTCCGCGATCTCCTCGTCCGACTCCCGCCCCGGCGTCGGAATGTCGAACTTGGTGATCGCGAACCGGAAGACCGCGTAGTACACGACCGCGAAAGCCAGGCCGATCGGAATGATCAGCCAGGGCTTGGTCGCCAGACTCCAGTTGATGACGTAGTCGATCAGGCCGGCGGAGAAACTGAAGCCGTCCTTGACCCCCAGCGCCCAGGTCACCGCCATCGACACACCCGTCAGCACCGCATGGACCGCGTACAGCGCCGGCGCCACGAACAGGAACGAGTACTCCAGCGGCTCCGTGATGCCCGTGACGAACGAGGTCAGGCCCACCGACAGCATCAGGCCGCCGACCTCCTTGCGGCGTAGCGGCTTCGCGCAGTGCGTGATCGCCAGCGCCGCCGCCGGCAGCGCGAACATCATGATCGGGAAGAACCCGGTCAGGAACTGGCCCGCCTCCGGGTCCCCGTTGAGGAACATGTTGATGTCGCCGTGCACCGTCTTCCCGTCCGGCGTGGTGTACGAGCCGAACTGGAACCACACCGGCACGTTCAGGAACTGGTGCAGGCCGATCACCAGCAGGGCGCGGTTGGCCACGCCGAAGATCCCGGCGCCCCAGGCTCCCAGGCCCACCAGCCAGTCGGAGAAGCTCTCCAGCGCGTCACCGACCGGCGGCCAGACCCACAGGCAGAGCACGGCGAAGGCGATCGCGACGAAGGCCATGATGATCGGGACGAGCCGGCGGCCGTTGAAGAAGCCCAGCCAGTCGACCAGCTTCACCCGGTGGTACCGCTGCCAGAACCAGGCCGCCAGCAGCCCCATCACGATGCCGCCGAACACCCCCGGGTTCTGGTACGTGAATCCCTGGAACGTGTCCGTCGGCGTCAGGCAGCCGCCCCCGACGTCCTTCGTGCCCGGCGGGCAGTCCTTCGGGAACGCGTGCAGGACCCCCCGGTAGACCAGGAATCCGGCCGTGGCCGCCAGCGCCGTCGAGCCGTCCGCCTTCTTCGCCATGCCGATCGCGACACCGATGCAGAAGAGGAGCGGCAGCCCCAGGTCCGCGTCCAGCAGGGCGCCGCCCGCCCCCGCCATCACCTTGGCGACGCTCGTCCAGTCAAGGCCGTCCTTGCCGAACACGTCCGGCTGGCCGAGCCGGTTGAGGATGCCCGCCGCGGGCAGGACCGCAATGGGCAGCTGCAGGCTGCGTCCCATCTTCTGGAGGCCCTGGAACAAGCCGTTCCACCACGTCTTCCGTGGCACTGCGGCGGCGCTGCTCGCGCTCATCTCAGTCCTCCCTGACGGGCCCGTTTTGGCAGTTGCGCCACGCTGGTGTAGACCAGTTGTGATGCGGTCGCAGATCACCCGCCCGGCAGGCAGGTTGCTGCTGATCGTCATCATTCGGCAGAAGGCAGACGCGCGCTCGCGAAGCTGGGCCAACCGTGGGCTACCGTGGCAAAGCGGACCAGCATGCGGACCCCGCACTCAGGGACTCAGGGAGAACACATGGCCACCAAGGCTGAGAAGATCGTCGCCGGGCTCGGCGGCATCGACAACATCGAAGAGGTCGAGGGCTGCATCACCCGCCTCCGCACCGAGGTCCACGACCCCGCCCTCGTCGACGAGGCCGCGCTGAAGGCCGCCGGCGCCCACGGCGTCGTCAAGATGGGCACCGCCGTCCAGGTCGTCATCGGAACCGACGCCGACCCGATCGCCGGCGAGATCGAAGACATGATGTGAGCTGAGCCCCCCGCTCGCTCATCTCTCTCCCGCACGCACGGACAGACCCCGTCCCGGACCCGCCGGACGGGGTCTTCGCGCACCCCGGCAGCGACTAGGCTCGGAGTCATGTCTCGCATTGACGGCCGTACGCCCGAACAGCTCCGCCCGGTCACCATCGAACGCGGATGGAGCAAGCACGCAGAGGGCTCCGTCCTCATCTCCTTCGGCGACACCAAGGTCTTCTGCACCGCCTCCTTCACCGAAGGCGTACCGCGCTGGCGCAAGGGCAGCGGCGAAGGCTGGGTCACCAGCGAATACTCCATGCTGCCCCGCTCCACCAACACCCGCGGCGACCGCGAATCCGTCCGCGGAAAGATCGGCGGCCGCACCCACGAGATCTCCCGCCTCATCGGGCGCTCGCTGCGCGCCGTCATCGACTACAAGGCCCTCGGCGAGAACACCATCGTCCTGGACTGCGACGTACTCCAGGCCGACGGCGGCACCCGCACCGCGGCCATCACCGGCGCCTACGTCGCCCTCGCCGACGCCGTCTCCTGGGGTCAGTCCAAGAAGCTGATCAAGGCCGGCCGCAAGCCGCTCACCGGCACCGTCGCCGCCGTCAGCGTCGGCATCGTCGACGGGGTCCCGCTCCTCGACCTCTGCTACGAGGAAGACGTCCGCGCCGAAACCGACATGAACGTGGTCTGCACCGGCGACGGCCGCTTCGTCGAGGTCCAGGGCACCGCCGAGGGCGAGCCCTTCGACCGCAAGGAACTCAACGCACTCCTGGACCTCGCGGCCGGCGGCTGCGCCGACCTGGAGGCCATCCAGCTGCACGCGCTGGAAGGCTGACCACCGGGCGGTCGCTGCCCGGCCGGTCACCTGCCCACCCGCCTGCCCCGCCGGTCACCTGCCCACCCGCTCACCAGCACACCCGCCACCCAGGCAACCGGAAGCCCCACCGCGGGCGTCCTGTCCGGTACGGGCGCACGGTGTCGAAGCCGTGCGCCCGTCCATGTATCCGCACCCGAGGGGGAGCCGTCCCGATGCAGAAGAAGCACCGCGCAGCAGCCATGGCCCTGGCCGCCGTCCTGACCATCCCCGCGCTCTCCGCATGCGACGCGATCTCCACGGCCCTGGACTGCGCGAACACCGCAGTGGCCATCGCGGACGCCGCCAACGACCTCCAGCAGGCCGTCTCCAACGCGGGCAACAGCCCGGAGGACGCGAAGAACGCCCTCAACGAGATAGAGGCGAACCTCAAGAAGGTCGGCGACCAGAGCGACAACACGGACCTGAGCAAGGCCGTCGACTCGATGAGCACGGCCGTCAAGAACGTCCGCACCGCCATCGAACAGGGCGACACCACCCCCGACATCAAGCCCGTCGCGGACGCCGCCTCCGAGCTCTCCAAGGTCTGCACCCCCTGACCCTGGATAATCGGTGACCATGACCCGCCTGATCCTCGCGACCCGCAACGCGGGCAAAGTCACCGAGCTCCGCGCCATCCTGTCCGACGCCGGCCTGCCGCACGAGCTGGTCGGCGCGGACACATACCCGGACATCCCCGACGTCAAGGAAACCGGCGTCACCTTCGCCGAGAACGCCCTCCTCAAGGCCCACGCCCTCGCCCGGGCCACCGGCCTGCCGGCCGTCGCCGACGACTCCGGCCTCTGCGTGGACGTCCTGAACGGCGCCCCCGGGATCTTCTCCGCCCGCTGGGCCGGCCGGCACGGCGACGACCGCGCCAACCTGGACCTCCTGCTGGCCCAGCTCGCCGACATCGCCCCGGAACACCGCGGCGCCCACTTCGCCTGCGCGGCCGCCCTCGCCCTCCCGGACGGTACGGAACGCGTGGTCGAAGGCCGCCTCCTGGGCACCCTCCGCCCCGCCCCGTCCGGCACGGGCGGCTTCGGCTACGACCCGATCCTCCAGCCGGAGGGGGAGACGCGGACCTGCGCGGAGATGTCACCGGCGGAAAAGAACGCGATCTCCCACCGCGGCAAGGCGTTCCGCGCCCTGGTCCCGGTGGTCCGGGAGCTCCTGGGCTGACGCCAGGTACGCCGACGGCCGGTCACCTGCGCTGAGGTGACCGGCCGCTGCTGTGGGCCCGGTGGGACTCGAACCCACGACACACCGGACCTAAACCGGCGCCCTCTCGGCCAGCTGGGGTACGGACCCGCGCTGACTACCTTACTGGTCGACAGAGGCTCGTTGCGAAGGGATGGCGAGCCTTGATCGTTTTCCGAACGTCGGGGTCTGGCTGTGGCAGGAAGGGCACAGGTACCGGAGATTCTCCCGCCGGTTGTCCAGCCTGTCGCCGTTGATGTGATCAATCTCCAGGACGAGACGGCGGCCTCGCCAACTCTCTCCAGTGCCGCACTCCGCGCACTGGGGCGGTACCCGGAGGTCATCCAGCGCCCGGCGCAGCAATGCCGTGCTGGTCCGGGACGCGCCCGGTGGGATTCGCCGCACGATCTCGTCCGCGGGCTTGCGTGTGGGGGATGGACGCCCGGCGCCGTGCCCCTGCCCGAGGAAGTGGTCAGTCGAGAGACCGTATTCCTCGATGCTGCGCTTGACCTTTACGCGCGTCGCACCGTCACCGGGTTTGCGCCCCAGGGCGCGAATAACCCCTGCCGGTCCGTGCGAGGCAGCGACAGCTGCAGTGAGCTCCTCACGGGTGAAGACGCGCTCGGACCCGCCGCGCGGCGCCGCAAAGTGGGATGTGTCGATTCCGAACTTGTCCAGCAGAGTCTGCAGATGGACGTACACGCTGTTGTACGGCTCGATGCCCATGTGCGCGAGCATCCCGGCGATGCTGTCCGCCGCGGCTGCGGCTTCCCGCAGGCGTTCCTTCGTATAGCGCTGGCGGGCGCGGGCGGGGAGGGGCTCGTCCGAGAAATGGGACGTATCGATGCCGTAGTACGCCAGTCGGGCGCGAAGGTAGCGGAACGGTCCACTGAGCAGCGGTGTCTCCAGTCGCCGCATGAGATCGACCAGGCTGGTGGAGTCGGCCGCGGTGCGGCTGAGCACATCGCGTGTGAACCTGGGCTTGGTCACGCCGGCCTCCTCGGCTTCCGGCCGCGGTAGGTGTCCGTGACCGCATGGCAGTTGGGGCACAGCAGCCGCAGGTTCTCCCGGCGGTTGTCCCACCAGTCCCCATTGATGTGATCGACCTCGTGGCGCAGCGGCTTGTCGTTCCACCGCGTTCCGACACCGCACTCGGCGCAGACCTCGAGGACTCCGGACTTCAGCAACTCGCGCCTCAGGCGCTCGCCCGGTACCCGGCCGTGCTGCGGATCCCTGAGTGACAGCACAGGCCCCAAGGCACCCTTCGGCCGAGGCGTGCGGGAGTGCGGGATGAAGTGCGAGATGTCGATGCCCAGCTCCGCGATGCGTCGCGAGATGTGCGTCTGATTGCCGCCGATCTGACTGATGCCGAGCCTGCCGACTACTTCCGACACGGATGTGGAGACCGCAACCAGCTCGCGCAGGCGTTCCTCCGTGTGCTTCGCCCACCTGGCGGGGAAGCGGGAGGTGTCCACTCCGAATTCGGTCATCTTCGTGCGCAGATAGCGCCGACTGCCGGGTGTGGGTGTGCCGCCGCACCAACGCACCGCATCGTCCCAGGTCTTCGTCTCCCGAGCGGCCTCTTCGAGTAGCTCTCGGGTGTACCGCACCGCCATTCCCAGCCCTCCGATCAGCCGCGTGAACGTGCGGCCCTCGCACTGAATAACGGACCATTAGTCGGACGGTCACGGTTGATGTCGTCCGATAAACGGAGCGGCCCGCACCGGTTTCGGTGCGGGCCGCTCGCAGAGCAGAAGTGCGGGACGGGTCAGATGCCCAGGTCCTTGATGATCTTGGCGACGTGGCCGGTGGCCTTCACGTTGTACAGCGCTCGCTCGACCTTGCCCGCCTCGTCCACGATCACCGTGGAGCGGATGACGCCCGTCACCGTCTTGCCGTACAGCTTCTTCTCGCCGTACGCGCCGTAGGCCTCCAGGGTCGCCTTCTCCGGGTCGCTGACCAGGGTGACCTTCAGGCTCTCCTTCTCGCGGAACTTCGCGAGCTTCTCCGGCTTGTCCGGGGAGACGCCGATCACGTCGTAGCCGGCCGTCGCCAGGACCTCCAGGTTGTCCGTGAAATCGCAGGCCTGCTTGGTGCAGCCCGGGGTCAGGGCCGTCGGGTAGAAGTACACGATCACCTTGCGGCCCAGGTGGTCGGCGAGCGAGACCTCGTTGCCGTCCGCGTCGGGCAGGGTGAAGGCGGGGGCGGTGTCGCCCGGCTGGAGTCGCTCGCTCATGTCCACAGTCTCCTCGGGAGGGGATCGGTATCCGACGAGACTAAGCTGACAGACTGTCCATGAAGGACCATGCCCAGCCACAGACGACGACGGAGGCAGCGCGGTGTCGGAAGTCAGGACCCCAGCGCAGATCGAGGCGGACATCGTCCGCCGGCGCGAGCAGCTCGCCGAGACGCTCGACGAGATCGGCGTGCGCATGCACCCGAAGACGATCATCGGGGACGCCAGGGCGAGGGTGGCCTCCCATGTGGACCACACCGCAGGCCGGGCCGTCGTCGCCGTGAACCGCCTGGTCACGGACGTGAAGGGCAGTTTGCACGACGAGGCCGGCGCGCCGCGGTTCGAGCGGATCGTGCCCGTCGCCCTGCTCGCGGTCGGCGTCGTCGGGCTGCTGGCCCTGTCGGCCCGCCGCAAGCGCGGCTGAGCGCGCCAGGTAGGTTCGCAGACGTGAGCGAGAACCCCACCCACGACAAGCTGCCCATCCGCATGCTGCACGACCGCGTGCTCGTCCGGTCCGACTCGCCCGAGGGCGAACGCCGCTCGGGCGGCGGCATCCTCATCCCGGCCACGGCCGCGGTGGGCAAGCGGCTGGCCTGGGCCGAGGTGGTCGCGGTCGGGCAGAACGTACGGACCGTGGAGCCCGGCGACCGGGTGCTGTACGACCCCGAGGAGCGGGCCGAGGTCGAGGTGCGGGGCGCGACGTACGTGCTGATGCGGGAGCGGGACCTGCACGCGGTGGCCGCGGAGCGGCTGGAAGGGTCCAAGGACTCCACCGGGCTGTACCTGTAGGACCTGCCGGGCCCCGTGCGGCCGGTGGGAAGTGAGTGTTCGAAGGGCCGGTGACCGCTGTCACCGGCCCTTTCCGTGGTCTTTGCTACGGTGGGGAGGAACCCCGACGAGACGCGCCGTACCGGGTACGACAAGACGACGCACCCCCGTACCGCTCTCGTCTCGGAGGTCCTGTCATGGCCTGGGTTCTGCTGCTGCTCGCCGGTGCGCTCGAAGTCGGCTGGTCGATCGGAATGAAGTTCACCGACGGGTTCACCCGGCTCTGGCCGAGCGTGTTCACCGGTGCCGGCATCGTCGCGAGCATGGTGCTGCTGTCCTACGCCGCCAGGACGCTGCCGATCGGTACGGCGTACGGAGTCTGGGTCGGCATAGGTGCGGCCGGGGCGGCGGTCCTCGGGATGGCCGTGCTGGGTGAGCCGGTGACCGCCGCGCGGATCTTCTTCATCTGCCTGCTGCTGGTCGCGGTGGTGGGGCTGAAGGCGACCTCCGGTCACTGACCCCAGGTGCCGCCGGATCCGGGCAGACCCTCGGTGGTCGTACCGCCCTGGGTGGTGCCGCCTTGGGTGGTGCCGCCTTGAGTACCGCCCTGGGTCGGACCGCCCTGGGTCTGGCCGCCGTCCACCCGGCCCCCGTCCGTCCGGCCCCCGTCCGTCTCACCGCCGGTGGTCTGTCCGCCGTCCGTCCGGCCCCCGGTCTGCCCGCCGTTCCCCTGGCCTCCCTGGGTCTGCCCGCCGTTGGCCGGGCCCCCGTTCGTCTGGCCGCCCGTGTCCGTGCCCCCGTTCGTCGGGCTCTGGCCGCCCGTGGCCGTGCCGTCCGGCGCGGGGGAGGGTGGGCGGCCCGTGAAGCGGGGCGGCCGGGTGGACGGGGGCGGCGGCAGGGGCAGGGGCTGGTCGGCGCCCGGCTGGATTTCCAGGTCGAAGTCGAGCGGGTCGGAGCCCTCCAGGGCGGTCTTCGTGTACGCGGCCCAGATCCGGGCCGGATATCCGCCGCCCCCGATGCGGGCCTCGCCCAGCGCCCCGTACAGGGACTGGAGGGTTCCGGTGTCCGGGTCCTGGCCCATCATCGCGACCACCGTCACCAGGTCCGGGGTGTACGCGGCGAACCAGGCGGAGCGGTCCAGCTCGCCCGTGCCGGTCTTGCCCGCGGCCGGGTGGCCGGCGGCCAGAGCGGCCGTGCCGGTGCCGTTGTCGACGACGCTGACCAGCATCGAGGTGGTGGTGTCGGCGGCCTCCCGGCTGATGGCCTGGCGCGGGTTCCGCTGTGGGAGACCGACCGTGTCACCGCTCTTGGTGATCTTTTCGACCAGGGTGTACGGGGTGTACCGGCCGTGGTCGGCCAGGGTCGCGTACGCCTGGGCCATGTCGAGGACGGACGCCTGCATGGTGCCCAGCGCCATGGCCGGGCCCGGGTCGAAGTTCGGGGTGTTCGCCGGGATGCCGAGGGCGATCGCGGTGTCCTTGACCTTGGTGGTGCCGACGTCCACGACCATCTGCGCGAAGACGGCGTTGACGGACAGGTCGGTGGCGGTGCGCACGGTGATGTCCCCGTACGAGTCCTGCCCCTCGTTCTCGGGGGAGTAGGGGATCCGGCTGCCGACGACGGGGCGCCTGTTGTCGCCGTTGTAGAGGGTGTTGGGGGTGATGCGGCGGCCGTCCTGGGTGCGGGAGCCGTTCTCGACGGCGGAGGCGAACACGAAGGGCTTGAAGGTGGAGGCGACCTGGTAGTCGTGCCGGGTGGCGTTGTTGACGTACTGCTTGGTGTAGTCGATGCCGCCGTAGAGGGCGACGACCTTCCCGGTGGCGGGGTCGATGGACGCGCCGCCGGCCCTGACGAGCCTGTCCGCCTTGCGGGTTGCGGGGTTCAGCCGGCTCGTCAGCTTGTCGTCCACGGCGTCGGTGAAGGCGGTCTGGCGGCGTTTGTCGATGGTGGTGGTGATCCGGTAGCCGCCCTCGGCGAGGGTGTGCTCGTCGAGGATCCTGTTGCCGGTGATGTGGTCCTTGACGGCTTCGACGAGGTAGCCGCGCTGGCCGGAGAGGCCGGCGGCCGGGCGTAGGTTCTGGGGTTCCGGGAAGGTGGCGGCGGCGCGTTCGGCCGGGGTCATCCACTGCTTCTTGACCATGCCGTCGAGTACGTAGTTCCAGCGGGCCAGCGCCCGGGGGCGGCTCTGGGGGTGGGTGACCACGTCGAAGGCGGAGGGGGAGTTGAGGAGGGTGGCGAGGTAGGCGCCCTCGGTGGTGGTGAGCCTGCCGACGTCCTTGCCGTAGTAGGCCTGGGCGGCGGCCTGGACTCCGTAGGCGTTCCGGCCGAAGTAGCTGGTGTTCAGATAGCCCTCGAGGATGTAGTTCTTGGACTTCTCCCGGCCTAGCTTGACGGCGATGAAGAACTCCTTGACCTTGCGGTTGATGGTCTGTTCCTGGCCCAGGTAGTAGTTCTTGACGTACTGCTGGGTGATGGTCGAGCCGGACTGCTTGCCCTTGCCGGTGACGGTGTTCCAGGCGGCGCGGAGCATGGCCTTGGGGTCGACGGCCCGTTCGGAGTGGAAGTCCCGGTCCTCGGCGGCGAGTACGGCTTCCTGGACGGTCCGCGGGACTTGGGAGAGCGCCACGTTCTGGCGGTTGACCTCGCCGTCGCGGGCGATCGGCGAACCGTCCGCGTAGAGGTAGACGTTGGACTGGGCGGTGGCGGCGGCGTTGGCGGGCGGGATGGCCACGAGCAGGTATCCGGCGATCAGTGCACCGCCGAGGAGGAGGGCGAGGAGCAGGGCGGCGCCCAGGACCATGCGCCAGGTGGGCAGGATCCGGCGCCGGCCGGTGCGCTTCCTCCCCTGCTTCCCGGCCTGCTTCGCCTGCTGCTTCGCCTGCTGCTTCGCCTGCTGCTCGGCCTGCCTCTTCTGCTGCCGTGGGTCGGCGGGTTGGGGAGCCCGCCGGCCGGGGGTGTCCGGGTCGCGGGGAGTCCAGGCCGGCGGTGGTGACTGGTCGCTCATCTCCGGGACTCCTAGGCGCCGCACGAAATATGCATGTCTGTACCCAATGGTGTCTACCCGACACCGGACGATTCCGCTCCGGGCGGGCGTAATTCGTTCGCGTGGCTCGCCCCTCCGTACTAAGCTCGCGCGCTTTGGCCGACGTGGGAACGACGCAGGAGTGGGAGAGAAACGGTGCGCCTGACGGTGCGTCTGTACCTGACCGTGGCGGCCGGCGGATTCCGCCGCTTCGCCACCTACGGAACCGCGACGGCGGCGGGGGTGTTCACCAACACCGTCTTCGGGTTCATCGTGGCGTACACCTACGTCGCGCTCTGGTCCGAGCGCCCCGATCTCGGCGGCTACGACCAGGCGGAGGCCCTCACCTTCGTGTGGATGAGCCAGTCGCTGCTCGCCGCCGGGGCGTTGATCGGCGGCGGCTTCCAGGAGGAGCTCCAGGAACGCATCCGTACGGGCGACATCGCGGTCGACCTGTACCGGCCGGCCGATCTCCAGATGTGGTGGCTGGCCGCGGATCTGGGCCGGGCCGGTTTCCAGTTGCTGGGGCGCGGGGTGGTGCCGCTGGTCGCGGGAGCGGTCGCGTTCCGGCTGGCGCTGCCCGCCGAACCGGGGCGCTGGCTGCTGTTCCTGGTGTCGGTGTTCCTCGGGCTGGTGGTGAGTTTCGCGCTGCGCTACCTGCTGGGGCTGGCGGCGTTCTGGCTGCTCGACGGGCAGGGCATCAACATGATGGCCACGGTGGTGTCCATCTTCTTCTCGGGGATGCTGCTGCCCTTGACGGTGTTCCCGGGCGGGTTCGGCGAGTTGGTCCGGGCGCTGCCGTGGGCCGCGATGCTCCAGGTGCCGATGGACGTGCTGCTGGGCAAGCACGCCGGGGCGGGCGCGGCGGTGCCCGCCCTGGGGTTCCAGCTCGGCTGGGCCCTCGTCCTGCTGGGAGCCGGGCGGCTGCTGCAGTCGGCGGCGACGCGGAAGGTGGTGGTCCAGGGTGGCTGAGGCGGTGCTGGAGCGGGACCCGGTGGTCCTGGAGGTGCCGCGGCGGAACCGGGCTCTGGAGGGGCTGCGCGGCTACGGGCTGATCGTGGGGATGTGGATCCGCGCGACGATGACCTACCGGACGTCCTTCCTGCTGTCGGCGTTCGGGAACGCCGCGATCACCCTGCTGGACTTCGTCGCGATCTACATCATGTTCCGGCACGTGGACGTGCTGGGCGGGTTCTCGCTGCCCGAGATCGCCCTGCTGTACGGATCGTGCTCGGCCTCGCTGGGACTGGCGGACCTGCTGCTCGGCAACACCGACCGGGTCGGCCGGCGGATCCGGGACGGCTCGCTCGACACCATGCTGGTGCGCCCGCTGCCGGTGCTGGCGCAGGTCGCGGCGGACCGGTTCGCGCTGCGCCGGATCGGCCGGGTCGTACAGGGCATCGGGGTGCTGGTCTGGGCGGTCTCGGCGCTGCACGTGGAGTGGACGCCCGGCAGGGTGCTGCTGGTGCCGGTGATGATCCTCGCCGGGGCGGCGATCTTCGGTGCGGTGCTGGTGGCCGGCGCCGCCTTCCAGTTCCTCGCCGGGGACGCGGCCGAGGTGCAGAGCGCGTTCACGTACGGCGGCTGCACCATGCTCCAGTACCCGCCGACGCTCTTCGCGAAGGACCTGCTGCGCGGGGTGACCTTCGTGGTCCCGCTGGCCTTCGTCAACTGGCTGCCCGCCCTCCACATCCTGGGGCGGCCCGATCCGCTGGGGCTGCCGGGCTGGGCGGCGTACCTGAGCCCGCTGGTGGCCTTCCTGGTCTTCGTGCCGGCCTCGATGGCGTGGCGGGCGGGCCTTCGTTCGTACCGGAGCACGGGGAGCTGAGTGGGACTGATGACGAACCTGATGGCAACGCCGCCGGCCAAGCCGCCGGCCAAACCGTTGATCGAGCTGCACGAGGTGGAGAAGGTGTTCGACGTACGGCGTCGGGCAGGCCTGATCCGGAGGGAAAAACACCAGGTCAGGGCGGTGGACGGGCTCAGTTTCGAGGTCGCCGCCGGGGAGATGGTCGGCTACATCGGGCCGAACGGCGCCGGGAAGTCGACCACGATCAAGATGCTGACCGGGATCCTGACGCCGAGCGGGGGCCGGCTGCGGGTCGCGGGCATCGACCCGGCGCGCGAGCGGCTGCGGCTGGCGCACCGGATCGGGGTGGTGTTCGGGCAGCGGACCACGCTGTGGTGGGACCTGCCGCTGAAGGACTCGTACCAGCTGATGCGCCGGATGTACCGGATCCCGGACGCCCGGTTCCGTTCGAACCTGGAGCGGTGCGTGGAGCGGCTGGACCTGGCCGAGCTGCTCGACGTACCGGTGCGGCAGCTCTCGCTGGGCCAGCGGATGCGCGGGGACATCGCGGCGGCGCTGCTGCACGACCCGGACGTGCTGTACCTGGACGAGCCGACGATCGGGCTCGACGTGGTGAGCAAGGCGAAGGTCCGGGGTTTCCTGCGGCAGCTGAACGAGGAGCTCGGCACCACGGTGCTGCTCACCACCCACGACCTGCAGGACATCGAGCAGCTGTGCGAGCGGGTGATGGTGATCGACCACGGGCGGCTGATGTACGACGGCCCGCTCGGCGGGCTGCACGCGGCCGGGTCGGTGGGGGAGAGCGAGCGGACCCTGGTGGTGGACCTGGAGCGGGAGCTTCCGCCGATCGTGGTGGACGGGGCACGCACGGTGAAGGTGGAGGGGCCGCGGCAGTGGCTGGCCTTCCCGGCGGCGCAGTCGGCCGCGCCGCTGGTGGCGGCGGTGGCGGCCGCGTATCCGCTGGTGGACCTGTCGGTGCGGGAGCCGGACATCGAGGACGTGATCGCGCGGATGTACGCGGGCCGCGGATAAGTCGTATGACTGGCTAGGCTGTTGTTCATGAGCGATGACGAGCCCGGGCAGCCCGACCAGTCCGGGCAGCGCGACCGGCCCGGCCAGCCTGACCGGCCTGACCGGCCTGACCGGCCTGACCGGACCGATCGGACCGGGAAGCTGCCGGATCTGCGGGCCTCCGATGCCGACCGGGAGCGGGTGGCGGAGCGGTTGCGGGATGCCGTCGCCGAGGGCCGGATCGACATGGAGGAGTTCGAGGAGCGGCTGGAGGCGGCGTACACGTCCCGCACCTACGCCGATCTGGAACCGCTGACCCGGGACCTGCCGGGGCCCGGTGTTTCGGCGATGAGTGCGCCGGGCGTGCCGGGTGCGCCGATGGCCGGGGTGCCGGTGGCGGGCGGGCAGGTCCCGGGCGGGCCGGCCCACGGGCCCGGCGCGGCTGCGGACTGGCCGGTCCGGGTCGGCGGGCAGGCGACCTCGTCCGCGGGAGTCGCGGTCATGTCGCGGGTCCAGCGCAAGGGGCACTGGACGGTCCCGGCGCGGTTCGACGCCGTGGCGTTCTGGGGCCGGGTGGAGCTCGACCTGCGCGAGGCCCGGTTCGCGCAGCGCGAGGTGGTGATCAACTGCGTGGCCGTGATGGGCGGCGTGGAGATCGTCGTACCGCCGGGCGTGGAGGTCGACGTACGGGGCTTCGGCTTCATGGGCGCCTTCGACCAGCAGGACATGCCGGGGCCGCCGGAGCCGGGCGCGCCGCGGGTGGTGGTGACCGGGCTGGCGTTCTGGGGCGGTGTGGAGGTGAAGGTGCGCTCGCCGCGGACGCTGCCGCCGCCCCCGCTGCGCAAGGAGCTGTAAGGGCTGTCCCGGCCGGTATGGCGTGCCGGGAACTCCTGGAGGCCGCCGGGAGTCGGATGCTATGCAGACAAAACCGGCGCCCCCGGGGGAAGGCAGGAGTTCGTGGAACGTACAGCGGAACCAGAACCGGACGCGGCATCGGGCGCGGGCGGGGGCGGGGGCACAGACGGGGGCGCGGGCACGGGCTCGGGCGCAGGCGCCGGCGGGGCTGCGGGTGCGGCTGGGGGCGCGTCGGGGTCCGGGCCGAAGCCCGGCGCGGGCGGGGCGGGGGCAGGGGCCGGGGCCTTCCTGTTCAGCGCGGCGGACGAGGAGCGCAGGCGCGGCGTCCGCCGGATGAAGACCACGGCGACCGGCCTGCTGGTCCTGGTCGCGCTGATCTACGTCTTCGCCAAGATCGCCCAGAACGCCTGGGGCGCGGGCGGCTGGGCCGGCTACGTCGCCGCCGCCGCCGAGGCCGGCATGGTGGGTGCGCTGGCCGACTGGTTCGCCGTCACCGCGCTGTTCCGGCGGCCCCTCGGACTCCCGATCCCGCACACCGCGATCATCCCCACCAAGAAGGACCAGCTGGGGGTCTCGCTCGGCGAGTTCGTGGGCGAGAACTTCCTCTCCCCCGAGGTCGTACGCGCCCGCCTGCACGCCCTCGGCATCGGGGGCCGGCTCGGCGCCTGGCTGGCCGAGCCGGAGCACGCCGACCGGGTCACGGCCGAACTCGCGACCGCCCTGCGCGGCGCCCTCACCGTACTCCGGGACTCCGACGTCCAGGCGGTCGTCGGCGAGGCCATCACGCGGCGGGCCGAGACGGCCGAGATCGCGCCGGGCGTCGGCAAGACCCTGGAGCGGATCGTCGCGGACGGCGGGCACCGCAGGGTGGTCGACCTGGTGTGCGTGAAGGCCCACGACTGGCTGGTGTTCCACGGGGACTCGGTGATGGACGCGGTCCAGGGCGGCGCCCCCGGCTGGACCCCGCGCTTCGTGGACCGCAAGGTCGGCGAGCGCGTCTACAAGGAGCTGCTGCGCTTCGTCACCGAAATGCGGGACATGCCGGAACATCCGGCGCGGGGCGCGGTCGACCGCTTCCTGCGGGACTTCGCGGCGGACCTGCAGGAGGACACGGACACGCGCGTGCGGGTGGAGCGGCTGAAGGCGGAGATCCTGGCGCGGGGCGAGGTCCAGGACGTCATCGCCTCGGCCTGGTCGGCGATCCGGTCCATGATCCTGTCGGCGGCCGAGGACGAGCGGAGCGAGCTGCGCATGCGGGTGCGCGCCTCCCTGATGTCCCTGGGCGCGCGGCTGGCCACCGACAGCCGGCTCCAGTCCAAGGTGGAGGGCTGGATCGAGGGCGCGCTGGTGTACGTGGTCACCACCTACCGCACCGAGATCACCTCGCTGATCACGGACACCGTGGCCGGCTGGGACGCCGAGCACACCTCCCGAAAGATCGAGGCCCACATCGGCCGCGACCTCCAGTTCATCCGGATCAACGGCACGGTGGTCGGCGCGCTGGCGGGCCTGCTCATCTACTCGGTGAGCCAGGCCTTCGGGGCGTAGCGCGGACCGCCGTCAGGACCGCCACGCCCGGGGGCCGGTACGGGGGCCGTACGGGGTACGGGCCGTACGGTTTGGCCATCTGGGGGCGCGGCGGTCGCGGCGGGACGGCTGCTGCGGTCCGGTCCGGTCCGGTGCTGCGGTCCGGTCCGGGGGTCGGTGCCCCTACCCCCGGTCGGCGACGGCCCAGGAGGCGGCGGCCACCACACCCGCCACCCCGAGCACGGCCGGCCAGGCGCCGACCTTCTTGGCCAGCGGGTGGGACCCCGCGAACGCGGCGACGTACAGGGCGCCGAGGGCGGCCGCGGCGGGGGTGCCGGCGCGGCGGTGCCACTCCCGGCCGGCCGCGATCCCGGCCGCGCCCAGCACCACCCCGCCGAGGGGCCGCTTCCGGGTGAACCGCGCAACGGCGTACCCGCCGACCAGCCCTGCGGCAGCCACCGCCGAGGTCGGAACCTGAGCCATGATCATTCCCTCCGCCAAACCACGTAGTCCTACCGAGTCTTCCGAGGCTATCGCGAGCGCCGGGCGAACCGGCGGGCGCCCAGCAGACCCAGCAGCAGCACCACCCCGCCGATCGCGGCATCCGGTACGGCCTCCTGCACGGGCGCGGGCAGCAGCGCGAGGAAGCCCAGCACGAGCAGGAACACGAGCAGGAAGGCGAGCGCGCACGCGCCCAGCATCCCGATGAATCTGTCCACGCCCGCTCAACGGCTGGGGACGGGCACCCGACACGGGCGGATTTGTCGCACACTCGCCGAATCTGCCGAAGGGCCGGAGAACGGAACCCCCCAGGCGTAGATTCACTCTCCAAAACCGGAGTATTTCCCCCACCCCCAGGAGCGGCCACCCGTGATCTGCTACGGACCGACCGTCCTCGACCTGTCGGACGAACTGCTCGACACCTACGCCGAGGTGTTCTCCGCCCCGCCGTGGAACGAAGACGAAGAAACCATTCGCCAGTTCGCGTCGCGACTGACCGCCGACACCCGGCGGGCCGGCTTCCGGGCCGCCCTCGCCCAGTCCGAGGCCGGCATCGACGGCTTCGCCACCGCCTGGCTGACCAAGTCGCCCTTCCCGGCCGACCGCGGCTACGCCCAGGTCACCGCCCAGCTGGGCGCGGCCCGGGTCCGCGAACTCCTCGTCGGAGCCCTGGAGATAGACGAACTCGCCGTCCGCCCGCACGCCCGCGGCCACGGCACCGGCCGCGCCCTCCTCGCCGAGATCGCCGCCGACGCACCCGACCGGCGCGCCTGGCTGCTCACCGCCCGCGCGGCAGTCGACACGGTGGCCACCTACCGCCGCCTCGGCTGGCACGAGGTCCCCGCACGCCCCGGTACGGAGACGGGCGTGATCGTCTTCCTGTCCCCGGACCACCCGAACCGCTAAGACATGTCCGCCGGTCGGTCAGGCCGGGCTGGCGTGTCCCGACACGCACGCACGCACCAGAGCCCGCTCTCTTATCCCGGCCTGACCGACCGATGGACTGGTCGTCGGGTGTCCTGTGGATCACGGCACGCACACCTCCCGGACCCGTCCGGGCGGCCCCTGGCAGCGTTACTGCCCCGGGTCTACCTCTGATCTTGCGCAGTGCTCCGTCCCTCCAGGCGGAGGTGAAGTGCATCTTGGCCCGGTAGCGCGAGGCGCCGGAGTTCGCTGGGCCGCAGCGACCGTAGATATCGACTGGCGTTTCCTCGACGTACGCAAGCGGGCGACGGCGCAACTGGTGTTCACCGCGCAGACGACCCTGGAGCAGGGGCTGCGCGAGTACGCCATGCAGAACGGCTGCACCGAGATGCACACTCCGAAGCTGATGGGCACCGCCTCGGAGTCCGGCGCGGAGGTATTCAAGCTCGGGTACTTCGATCGGTCGGCCTACCTCGCGAAGTCGCCCCAGTTCTACAAGCAAATGGCCGTGGCGGCCGGCATCGACCGGGTCTTCGAGATCGGTCCCGTCTTCCGGGCCGAGCCGTCGTTCACCTCCCGGCACGCCACCGAATTCACCGGCGCGGACGGGGAGCTGTCTGGATCGACGTCGAGGACGTGATGGAGTGCGAGGAGCGGATGCTCGCCCACGCCATCGCGGAGGTCGCCGAGGTCCACGGCGAGGCGATCCGGGAGGTCATCGGCGTCGAGTTCGTCGTGCCGGAGACCCCGTTCCCCAGGATCACGATGGCTGAGGGCGGCTGAAATGCCCGCCACTGCCGGCGCCACCGCTCCACCGACCGCTCCGACACCCGCAGCGCGGACGCGATCTCCCGGTTCTTCTCCCCGCCCTCGAAGTGTTCCACGGCCTGCAGCCGGATCCGCTCCCGCGCGGCCCCCCGGCGTCGGTCAACCCGCCGCCCTGCGCGTATCTCACGGTCCAGGGCTACCGGAACCGGCCAGGAGCTATCAGGCGAACGGCCCCGACATCACCCAATCAAGTTCAGTAGGTACCCACCCGCGTCACAGCGCGCAGCGACTCCTCCACGAGCGCGCTGAGCTCAGCGTCCAGCGTTTCTGCTGGCAGCGAGTCGAAGGAGATGAATGCGTTGAGCCTGCGCACCCGCTTGAGGAAGTCGCGAAACAGGTCACGTTCCCTTGCGTCATCGTGGGGGACATCCACGCCTTCCCAGGTCCTGACGATCGCCCGGACAAGGTGAGGGCTTCCACCGATCGAAGTGCGTCGGGCGTAGATCTGGTCGAAGGCGGCCTCACCGAGGACGGACAACGCCGCGTAGACGTCCTCTCTGTCCGCCCCCTCGTCATGGAGCAGGTGGGCCCGCCACCAGAGACGCCCGAACACGTGGCGGGTAACGTCGGTTCCGAGGACGCGGTCACGGTGGAGGTCGGGGAAGCGCCACGCCGCGACATCAGGCATGGAGACCAGCGAGAGAAACGCCCACAGGTCGCCAGCGACGGCCTCTGCGGGGATGATTCCCGACTCCCGGTGGAGGATCTCCGCGACAGCGATGTCGAAGGCCGCTGCCTGCCGTCTCGCCGGGTTTGCGGGGTAGCCCCGGTCGACGGCGCATCCGACCACAGCCTCGCGTAGCGTCCGCAACTGCTGCTGTGGGAGCCTGACACCTCCCGTCGCCGCGTAGAACACGGCCGGATGGGAGGGGTCCGCCCGCTCCTGCAGTTGTTCGACACTCCTCCCCAGACACTCTTCCCGAAGTGACGTAGCGGCCTTCGGCAGCAGACGCGGATACAGGTACGCCATTAGGGCTCCTTCTTGAAGAGGCCGACGGCGTGCTGGACCCGTGCGGAGAGGAGCGCCGGGTCGCTGCGGCGCATCGTGCGCAGCGAGGCCAGAGTCGTGCTCGGCAGGTAGGTGCGGATCATGCCGAGGAGCGTGTGCCCGAGCGTGTCGGGTTCGAACACCGAGTCGTCGTCGAGTTCGTCGTCCGCGACTGCACGCTCGACCATCAGGCGCAGCACGTCCTGTCGTAGGGCCGAGTGTATGAGCCGCTCCGCGTACGACGCCTTATCCGCCCTGCGTAGTGCGTTCAGCACCACCGGGCTATTGCTGTTCACCAACAGGACGACGGCGCCCATGGTCGCCGCCTCGAGGTTGGGACCGATGTCCAGGTACCAGGGGGCGTTCTCCGGGTAGCCAGCCTCCTTGAAGTCGACCACGGCCATCGGAAATTGAGAGGCGTCCCCCTGCAGCCGGACGCTGACCCCGTGACGCCACAGGATCGAGCCCGCGCGTCGGGGACCGGTCGGATCGGGGTTCTCCACGCCTTTCGCGAGCACGAGTTGCGTCTCGACGGAGAGCGTGCCGCCGCTGTCGCGTCCGGGCACTATGAAGGCGAGTTGGGCGGACCTCTGGCCCGTCCCGTTTAGCGGAACCTGGTCGGCCAATCTTCGGATGCCGCTTCCAGAGGAACTCCATACGGCCGTGAGGGCGAGCTCGGCCTCTGGGGGGAGGGCGGTCGACTCCCGGACCGCATCGAGGTCGACGTCGAGGACGGCTTCGAGGGGCAGGTCCCTCTGAAAGTCCCAGTCCGGGATGGACGAGGGAAGCGGCACCGCCTCGCCGTCGTCGGACTTGAGCGACCAGACGGTGATGGACACGCTGTCCGAGGCGGCCATGCGATACGGATAGGCGCGGCGATTCACACGACCACCTGCCCCGGCTCGACCACCACTATGAGCTCGGTGACGGTGTCGGGGGCGGGCCTGACGACGAGCGACCAGACCACACCGTCCCCGCCCTGCGTCGAAAGGCTGCGCCCCTCCTCGACGGCACCCGAGTCCGAACGCCACCCCAGCACGGTGGGGGTCGAGGCGCCCAGTGGAGGTTCCGTCTCGCTGCCCTGTCCGTCGCCGAGGGCGATGGCGGGTCTGCCGTGCACGATGTGCACACCGGGGTCCGGCAGGGTGAAGTGCTGAACGATCACGGCTTGTCCGTCGAGCACGTCGTGTACTGGGTCCCCGATATAGACGACCCGTTGCCGGCCCCGGGCGCGTCCCGGCCTGCCAGTGGGTGCCGGCGAGCCGCCGACTCCGCTCGCACCACCGTTGCCCCCCGCGATGGCCGTCGTCCCGCGGGCGTCGGGGAAGACAGCTGCCGCCCCCTCACCCGAGGCACCAGCCATCAGCCCAGCCATCAACTGACTCATACCCGCGAGGGAGACACCCTCACCGGCCCCGTTGACGACCGGGGTCGGGCCGGAGGCCTTCTTCATCACGTCCGAGATCTTCCGCAACGCATGCTTGGCCAGCCTGTGCTCCTCTCCCTGAAGCTTGTCGACCAGCCAGTCGTCGTGGGTGGCGGGCTCGGTGGCTGCGAATACTCGGTCCATGCCCGGGTCCGCACGGAAGACCGCTGCGTACCCGCCGTGCTCCTCGTAGAAGGGAGGACCCTCCATGTACTTGACCACGAGGTCCACCGGGCGCATCAGACAGGTGTGGTGCAGACGGTCCCCCAGGCCGGCCTCCCGCGCCGCCTCGGGCATCGGGCCGGCGGGGGCGAGGACCTTCCTCATGCCGAGGCGCCCGAGGTCTCGCTGCAGCGACTTGTGCTCGATGAGGAGGTTCATGTCGTCGTACGCCCAGATGAACGGACGCAGATGGGGTACTTCCGAGGGCCGGGGCACGGGCACGGGGCGGCCTTCGTGGAGGACCGTGAAACGCATCGGCGCATCTCCACCCTCTGGCAACATTTTGGGCCAGAGGTTCCACACAAGGGCATCCGCAACCCACCGCATCGCCTCATCGTCGGCGCGCTCGCCGAACGCCGGGTCGACGACGGCAACCGTGGTTCCCGTACCGCCTTCGGGGAATCCCGCTAGGCCCAGCCGTCGGGCGACCTCGTCGGCCTCGTCGCCCACGAGGGGCTCGATGTAGTCGCCGCCGACCTTCCCCCAGTAGTGACGTCCGGTGTAGGTCTTGGACTCCCCCGCGGTATCAGTGGTGTAGCTCTCGTGTACGGCCCACCCGATGAGTCGGGTCTCCAGGCGGCCCTCAACCCGGCATCGGGTGTGGACGAGGACTGTGTGCGAAGCGGAGATCAGGTGGAATACGGCTTTGCCGAACCCGTAGGTGCCGCCCCTGCCGCTCGCGTCCCGTGAGCTGCCGATCTTGCGTACGAACGATACGAAATCGGAGTCCCCGGGAATCGCGACGTCGGCCCTGGTTGGTCCGCCCAGGCCTCTGGTGCCCGTGTCCGTCACCGTGAGCACGCGCATTACCGTCCGGGCTAGGGACGCACGAAGCTTGAGATGGTCCGCCCGCGGAACTCCCTCGGACAGCAGATCGCGCCAGACCGGAGCCTCACCAGGCCCGAGCGTGCGCAGCTCGACCCTGTAGTCGACCGGGCCGTCGTTGGTACGCGCGTCCCAGCTGTTCTGGACGGACTCCCTCACCAAGAGGGTCAACGGGTCCAACTCTGTGGCGTCGAGGTTCTTGAGCGCGCCTTCGGCTGCGCCTCCGCCGCCCGGTCCGTAGGGTTCAGAGAGCCATCGGGCGCCGTACGTGTTCACGAGAACCCCCCCATATTGCTGATCAACGTGGCGACGGCCCGGTCGTCCAGCGGGTCGGACCGGACACCGGCGAGGTCGACCGTGTATCGCACGTCGTACACGCCGTCCGGAACCGTGCCGGCCAGAGATGAGCAGGTCAGGCGGGGGAACTCGTCGTCGACCTCGTACCAGCGTGATTCAACCGGTATGAGACGCGATTCGCCTCCGCCGTCAGTCGGTTGGACGGGGTACCCGAGGCGCGCGAGTCGGGCCGAGAGTTCCGACTCGTCGTCACAGATCTGTGCGGCCTCGGCTACGAGTTCGCCCACGGTACGTCCGTCGGGTCGACGTTCGAACCGGTACCAAGCCAACAGGAGTTGTCCGTCCTGCGCGGGTTCGAGTTGATCGAGCCCATGTGCCTCGAACGTGCGTCGTCCGGGGGCGGCGAGCGTGCTCTTCACCTCGACGGCACGGACCCCGTCGGAGAAATCGTGCCGCGCACCCTCGGGGCCGGTCCAATGCCGCACGGCACCGGGGTCGTCGTTCAGAAGCCGGATCAGCACGAGGAGTTCGCCAGCCAGGCCGACCTCCTCCGTGACCGTGAGCCCTCGGGGTCCTCCGCTGAAGAGCTGACGCCAGCGGTTCACGACCGCGAGGGTGGTGCGATAGGGGCGTCGGCCGTATGCCTCGAGTGCCACGAGCACGTCGCCGCAGAGCCCCGTGAAGACGTCGTCGAGGTCGCGTCGGGTGCAAACGAGGTCGGCGAAGCGTCCATAGACCTCGTCGTCTTGGAGTCGCCGCTCGGAGATGCGCAAGGCGCCGCCGATACGCCCCGTGGGGATACCCCGACGCCCCTTCAAGGGGATCAACAGGTGTCGTAGCCCGTCCGCGTCCATCGCGGCCGAGACGGGCCCGTGGTCGGTGGGAACGTGCAGCTCCGAGACTCTGAGAGCTGCTCCTGGGTGTACCGGGGCCGCGGCGAGTTCGGCCCAGTGTCGATCGAGGGCAAGCCGCAGGTCGGTGCCGCTCACCGGTCGTCCTCGTCGAAGAGGAGGGCTAGGTCCTCTTCCTCTTCGTCCGTCACGGCGGACAGGTCGGCGCTGTACCACTCCACCTCGCTGTCCTCGCCCCGCGGCATCGGGAAGACCAGCCCGACGCCGATGACGTGGTCGACGGCGTCCAACGGAGCGCGGAGGGCGCGCTTGGCGGGCGAGGGGGACAGAGCGTCGATCGGGTAGAGGGTCAGCAGGGCCGTGTCCGGGGACTGGATACGCCGAGCCGTTTTGAGGGCGGCCTCCGTGACCTCCCCGATCTTGGCGAGATCGAGGTCCACGCCGGCGTCGCGACGGCTCATGAGGGTCTTGATGTCCGCCGCGTCGTGTCCGCTCGTTTGGAGCCTCGCACGGATGACACGGTCGACGGCGATGCCCGGTGCGAACTCGTAACGCCTGTCGGCGTCGCCGTTCAGCGGGTTTCCGATAACCGCTACGTTCCACCGTTTCAGCGCGCCGCCGCCTGCGGCCCGCACCCGGCGCTCGACGTAGCTCCGAAGCAGCTTCGCGTCACACTCCATCGACTTTTCGTGGAAGCGGTAGCGGTCCAGGAAATCCAAAACTAGGTCGTAGGGGACGTTCCGCAGCACGTGCCGGCCCTCGGCGCTGCGGTCCTCGTGCCTGGCTCCCGCGACGCGCAGGGAGCGGTCGACCAGTTCGTGGGCTGCATCCCGGTTGGCGCGCAGCCAGTCAGCATCCCGGGTCCGGAAATAGCGGGTCTGGACCCGCTGCCCCCCATAGGACGCACTGGCCTTCACGGCGTCACGCATCTTCGCGGCTGCGGTGATGCGTAGCGCCGGGTGGTTGCGCAATCGGACGGCGAACGACAGGGGAGTCTTGTCCTCGACCATGTACAGGTCGATGTCCCGGCGCATCTCCGACTCGACGGTGGCGATATGGCGGAACCAGTCCCGCAGCTCATCGGTCATCCAGATGCGCGGCAGGTCCGAGTATCCCTCCCGGAATCCGAACCAACGACCCATTTGGAGAAGGGTGTCGTAGGTTGACGCCCCGCGTACGAAGTAGCTGACCGCAAGGCCCTCGAGCGTGAGCCCGCGGGAGAGCGTGTTGCCGCCTACGGCGATCGCGACGACCGGCCCCGTCTCGTAGTCAAGCCGTTCCACGCTCTTGGAGTTGTCCATGATGATGCGGCAGTCGTCCACGACCCCGCCCAGCCACGGCAGGAGTTCATCGAACGGCACAGGCTCCTCGCCGAGGTCCGGCTCGGAGCCGGGTACGCGAGCCGTTTCCGTCTCCCAGAGGCCCCGGAGCTCGGCCACTAGTGCGGGGTCGGGGTCCTCGAGTTTCAGCGCGGAGCGGGACCTGAACGCCTCCAGGGGCGCCTTGAAGCTCTCGTGGACCAGGGTGCTGACGCTGGTGTGGACGAGCATCGTGGAATGGGGAGTGCCGCGGCGCCGCACCCGCCGGGCCGCGGTCACGAGCCAGAAGTAAAGCACGGCCGTGCGGAGGGCACCGTCGATCTCCGGTACGAAGCCCTCGATCTCGTCGCGCCCCGGCCGGACGAGGGAGACCTCGTCGTCGGGCACGCTGCGGATCATGTCGTACCCGTCCGGCACGTCCTGGGGGTCCTCCCCGTCGAGGGCCTCCCGTCCGAACAGGACCTCCGTGCCGAAGTGACCCAGAGGCTTGGGCAGGTTGACGACGAAGTCCTCCGGGTAGAGGTCCTTGGCCGCGGGGTCGATGAGGAGGTTGGCAAACGGCGTCGCCGTGTAGCCCACGTATCCCCCGCGGGGGAACAGGTCGATGATCTCCCTGATCAACGGGTTGGTGCTCTTCGAGGCGACACTCGCCTGGTCGGCCTCGTCGTCGATGATCAGGGTGGGGCAGTTACGCAAGTAGTCGGGGGCCTTCTCGAGCCAGGCCTTCAGCTTCCTCAGCCGGGGTACGTTCTTCTTGATCACGCAGAGCACGTGCTGTTGGCTCTTGTCACCGAAGAAGGCGGCCGGGTTGCCGGTGGGCGGCTCGAAGTCCCCCTCCCGTGCGGTCAGGGGATGCCACTGATCGATGACGGGGTCTACGAGCTGTCGCTCCAGACGGAGCTGGGTCTGACGTCGCAGGCCGTTGTGGACTCCCGCGAGGACGATGAAGAACTTGTACCCCGCGTCCGCGGCCTTCGCGATCAGAGCGGTGAAGTTGGTGGTTTTACCCGACTGGACGTACCCGACGACGAGACCTCTGGTGGAGAACTCACTCTCCAGAGGATGGTCGAGCATTGAGACGACCTTGGTGGACGCTACGTCCAGGTCGCGGAGGCTCTCCTCGCTCCACGACTGCTTGCCAAGCAGCTCGCGCAGGGCGGGCCAACAACGGTCGTCGTCCTGCGGGCCCACGTACCAGGTGACGCGGTTGTGCCGGACGACGGATCCGGGTTCACGCCTGTCGCGGACCTCTATGGTCTCCCGCTGATGACGTTCGGCGATTTGTCTGGCCAGCTGCTCCTCCATGCCGAAGAGCCTGATCGTCGCCAACGCTTGCTCGGGCGTATGCGTTTTGATGAGACGGCGGAACGCCTCATATTGGTCGTCGAACTCGTTCAAGGTCCCCACCCCTATTCCGCGCCGAGCGCCACGTTCGTCCGGCGTCGACGATCTTCCTCGTTCCGAGTCGCAACGCATACACATGCGGACACGAACGGGAGTAGGGGCGGGCGATCTGGGGTTCGGGCGACGCTCCCCCGGGACCGTCGGAGACCCACACCTCGCCTACGGGCACTCCATACGGTCGCGCGCGGTACACGGTGGTTCACGACGAACTTTATCCCCCGATGGGCGACCCTCGGGGGTCGCGACCATAAGTGGGCCCACGTGGGTTCGTCGCTTTCAAGCCGGCACGGGCACGCCGTCGGTGTCTTACACCACGGCGAGATTCCGCTTCCCCCCACGAGCGCGGGGCGCGCGGATCGGCTGTGCGGCGAGGGGCTCAACCTGGGCGAGCAACAACGGCGCCAGATGCTCGGCGATGGCTCGCCCGAGCCCGACGGGCACGGCATTTCCGATCTGGCGTGCGATCTGATTCCTGCTCCCGCACCACACGAATCCGGGCGGGAAACCCTGGAGCAGGGCTGCCTCGAGGTGGGTGATGGGGCGGTGGAGCCAGGGGTGCAGGTAGCGCCCCTTCTCCGGCTTGAAGAACTCCGTGCGGATGGTGACGGAGGGCTTGTCCCGGAAGAGTCTCCCCATGACGTCAGCAGATCCGGTCTTGTGCTTCCTCCAACAAGGGGAGAGGAGTTCGTCGGGCAGATTGAAGCGGTTACCCCCTTCGGGGATCGCCCGATACCGCTCCATGGACCGGTCGGTGATCCCGTTGCGACGAAGGTGCAACTCGTCCATGGTGAAGCGCCCCGCAACCCGTCGCCCGTTGATCTCCTCCCATCTGTCCGGCAGTTCCCGCGAAGGCTTCCGCAACACGAGGTCCGAGATCGTCTCCCAGACCGTCTGCTGTGGAGTCTGACGGGGTCCGGGGATCAAGAGCGGCTGCAGCTCCAGCTCGGACACGTCCTCGACGCGCTGCACCGTCCCGGGGACCAGAAGGTCCTTGCGAAGTCCTACGAGGATCGTGCGCAACCGCCGCTGCGGCACGCCATGGTCGGCCGCGTTGATGATCTCGTCACGGATCACGTAGTCGGACAGGGCTCCGCCCGGATGGGTTTGGTCGACGAGCAGCTTGAATTCCGGCGAACGCCTGAAAGCGTCGACGTTCTCCATGACGAAGGCTTTGGGGCGGGCCGCGGACACCACGGTCAGGTAGTGCCGCCACAACTGGTTGCGCTTGTCGTCCGGATCCTGATTGCCGAGGCGGGAGAATCCCTGGCACGGCGGTCCACCCAGGACGATGTCCGCCTCGGGAATGCCGTCCACCCTCGCAACCCACTTCGCGATGTCACCCTGGTAGACGTGCCCACCGAAGTTGACCGCGTACGTGGCCGCCGCGGCCTCATCGAGCTCCACTGCGGCAATCGGCTTGTACACGGCGCGCCCCCCGTGCCGGACATCCGCGAACCCCTGCGTGAGGCCACCGCAACCCGCGAAGAGGTCGATGGTCCGGAGGGGGCGAACGGGGGCGCTGACGCCACCGAGGAGATCGTCCGGATTGTCCGCGTCGGGTAGTGCGTGGGTCATGCGCGAACTCTAGCCGGCCCTATCTCGCCTGACAACGGGCACAGGACATAAGTAGGGTACTACGCCTGTTCTCTTTGCGCCGGCCCCCTTGCCGGTCCAGGGAGGCGTGGACCGGCACGGTTGAGACGTCGTACCTTCCGAGAGTGGCAAATGTCGAGAAGAATGCGAGGCCGGAGGCGCGCCAGGGGAAGGCCCCGCTCGCCCGCGGGGAGGTGCCCCCTCGCTCGTGGCGTCCACGGCCGGGGCTGACCAAAACGCAACGCTCGAGGGAACAGGATCGCGCGGCCGGGGGTGCGTCGAATCGCCTGGTGGACGTAGGGGGCGGGCGCCTAGGGACGGCGAGTGTGACGTTGACCCCGTCCCGTAGAACTGGCCGGGTATCGGCAGCCCTGCAGTGGACGGCGGACGGGAGGAGGCGGAAACTCTCTCTCGGGACGGTTGCCCTCCCGACGCGTTCCGCCAACCTGCGGGAGGCATGGCGCCTGGCGGGAGAAGCTGGCGCCCTGGCCGGGGAGGACATGAGGGGGTCGTGGGCCTCTTCGCCGGGCACTCGCGCTTCGATGCGCTCCAACAAGAGCCGCGACACCAAGCCCGAGCTTCGGTTGCGTTCCCTGCTGCATGGGGCCGGGCTGCGGTACCGGGTGTCCGCCAAACCGATCCCAGGTCTGCGCCGAACGGCGGATGTGGTCTTCACAAGGGCCAGGGTGGCGGTGTTCGTAGACGGCTGCTTCTGGCACGGCTGCACCGAGCACCGGTCGGTCCCCGTGACGAACCGGGACTTCTGGAGCACGAAGATCGAGACCAACGTCAAGAGAGACAGGGAGACGGACCGATATCTGATCGAGGCGGGGTGGGCAGTCGTCCGAGTGTGGGAACACACGCCCGCGGACGAAGCACTTGAGATCGTCCTGCGGGCCCTCGCCGAAGCGGACGGCCGGAGGTCGCCGGAGGGTCGCTAGGGCAGACGGCCGTTAGCCAGGTCTTCGATGGCGTACCTCGTGCCCCCGGGAACCGAACGGGGGACCGACCGGCTCCGAGAGCCCTCCGGACCAGGTCAGGGCGACGTGCTGACCAGCGCAAACGCCATCCGTGCCGCCCGCGACGATGAGTTCTTTGAGCTGTTCCTCGAGCCCGCTGGTGATCAGGGTCTCGTGCAGTCCGATGACCGGCTCGAGGAGCTCGGAGCCGGTTTTGATCACTCCTTGACGCCGTGACACTCCGTGTAAGGCTTGCCCGACGTGCACCAGCACGGGGCCGTTGGGGTGGGGGGCCAGGGGGTGGCTTTGCCGCGGGCGGCGAGGGTGGTGGCGTATTCCGCCAGGAGGGACGGGGAGGCCGGGGAGGTTTTCTCCGAGGCGGCGAAGGCCTCGTACGAGGGGACGCTGGCCGTGACGATGCCGAGGTTGTGGGTGCCGGAGGCGGCGAGGGTGCGGAGGGAGGTTTCGACGGCGGTCAGGTGCGCCGCGTGCGAGGGGTACTCGGTGGTCAGGGTGGGGTAGGCGGTGAGGAGCTCGGTGAGTTCCTCGACCGGCCAGTGGAGGAGCGCGACCGGGAACGGGCGGGAGAGGGCGGCGCGGCGGTCGCCCAGTTCGGCGCGGAGGCGGGCGATCTCGGCGCGGAGCTCGGCGGGGTCGTCGGAGCCGAGGGCCCAGATGCGCTTGGGGTCGTGGAGCTCGTCCAGCGGGACGGGACCGGTGTGGCGGGTGTCGGCGACCATGTCCCACTCGTCGTGCGGGAGCCCGAGGAGGCGGCGGACCCGGTGGCGGCCCGTCAGCAGGGCCGTGGTGGCCGGGGTGAGCGGCACGTTGTCCGAGATCAGCAGGGTCGCCGCCTCGGTGAAGCACTCCTCGGAGGCCGTCAACTCGTCGTGCGTTTCCAGGGCTTCGGCGATCACCTCCCACGGGGCCGGGTCGGCGGGCGCGGCCGCGCGGATGCCGGAGATCAGGGCGCGGGCCTCGGCCTCGTGGCCGTACTCCCAGAGGTTCGCCGCCTGGAGGGCCTTGATCAGGTGGGGGTTGTCGGGGGAGGAGGAGAGGAGCTGGTCGTACAGGCTGCTCGCCCGGTCGCGTGCGTCGGCCAGTTCGAGGTGGGCCGCGGCCTGGAGGAGCAAGGGCTCCTGGTCCTCGGGGTAGCGGGTCGCCGTGCGGATCAGGCGCTCGGCTTCGGCGATGTGCTCGGCAGGCGTGTCGGGGCGCATGGTTCACACGGTACTGCTGCTGGTCAGTTGACGGGGGAGGACCTAGGGTGCCGGCCGTGAGGGATCGCATACCGGTGGTGGTTCAGGGGCGGCGGCGCGGGCTGCTGGCCCGGGGGCTGTGGGGTGCGGCCGAGCTGGCGGTCACCGCGGGGGTGGTGGTGATGTTGCTGGTGGTGCATCAGGTGTGGTGGACCAACCGGCAGGCGGTGGCCGACGCCCGGGAGCAGGTGGCGGTGTTGGAGGAGGCTTGGGGGAGGGGGGACGGGGCCGAGTTGCCCGCACCGCCCGACCCCGAGGCAGTCCCCCGTCCGTATCCTTCCGAGACCCCGTCCGATCCGTCTTCGTCCGGGGCGCCCCTGCCGGATGGGCCGCCGGTGGCCGCGCCGTCCCGGACGTCGGTGCCGGCGGAGGGTCCGGCCGCGCGTGAGCAGGCGTACGCCGTACTGCGCATCCCGCGGCTGGGTGTGGCTGTGCCCGTGGCCCAGGGGGTCAGCCGGAGGGGGGTGCTCGACAAGGGGTACGTGGGGCACTACCCGGGCACCGGGCGGCCGGGCGCGCAGGGGAACTTCGCGCTGGCCGGGCACCGGAACACGCATGGCGAACCGTTCCGCTACATCAACCGGCTGCGGGTGGGCGACGAGTTGGTCGTCGATGTGAAGGGGAAGCGGTTCGTGTACGTGGTGGGGAAGACGCTGGGTGAGACCTCCGAGCGGGACACCGGGGTGATCGCCGCGGTGCCGCGGAGCACGGTCCGGCCCCAGTACGGGTACAGCGAGCCGGGTGCCTACATCACGTTGACCACGTGCACGCCCGAGTACAGCTCCAAGTACCGGCTGGTGGTGTGGGGGACGCTCAAATCCTCCGAGCGGAGGACCCCGGCTGTCAGTGGGCGTGGCTAGTATCGAAGGCACGATCGAAGAGGGTCGGAGTGGGTCGGAGCGGGCCGGAGAGTCGGAGAGGTCGGATGGGAACGGGGAGGGGGGTACGGATGGGCGAGTGGATGCGGGCGTTGACGGCGCGCGTGGCGCCGGTTGCCGTGCTCCTCGTGCTGGGGGTGGCCGGAGTGGCCGCCGCCGTCCTGGGCGAGGGCGGTTTCGCCTCCGCCGTGACCTTCGCGGCGACCGCGGCCGTGAGCGCCGCCGTCCTGGGCTGTGCCGCGCTGGTGGCGCGCAGCGCCTCGCCCGTGCCGCCCACCCGAATACGCACCGCGATCCGCGATCGCGAGCAGCGTACGGCGTTCCTGCCGCAGCGTGATCCCGACGCCTCGGGCCGGTCGCGGCCCAGGGCTCCCGGCCGGCCGTCCCTGACGGCCGCGTAGGGGTCCGCTCCGCACCACCTCGCTGTTCCGCGCGCCCCCACGTGGCTCGTCACGCCGAAATCTCATCTTTCGGTGCCGCCGCTCCCATCACCTCACACACCTGTGCTGTGTGTGCCGTGGCGGCAGGACGAGACCCTCGGAGGGTTCACGTGTCCGTTTTCGCTGTCTTCGCAACCTTCGTTTCCCAGCTCGCCGATCTGCTGGAGCCGGTCTTCGCGGCCTCCGCAACCGCCGCGGCGATCGTGGTCTTCACCGTGCTCGTACGGGTCGCCCTGCACCCGCTCACCCGGGCCGCCTTCCGTGGTGAGCGGGCCCGGGCCGCGCTCGCGCCCCGGCTGGCCGAGCTGAAGCGCCGCTACCCCGGCCCCAAGAACGCGGACCGGCTCCAGAAGGCCGTACTGGAACTGCACGCGGAAGCCGGTACGTCTCCGCTCGCCGGGTGCCTGCCGATGCTGGTGCAGCTGCCGGTGTTCTTCGTCATGTACCGGGTGTTCTCGGCGGGCCGGCTCGGCGGGGAGGTCAACGGCCTGCTGGGCGAGGGGCTGCTCGGGGCTCCGCTCGGCGGGCGGTGGACGGACGCCCTGGCCGACGGCGGGGTGTTCGGGCCGCAGGGGCTGGTGTTCCTCGGCCTGTTCGCGGCGATCGCGGCGGTGGCCGGCTGGACGGTGCTGCGAGCGCGCCGGGCCATGGCCGCGGGCAACGGCCCGGCGGGGCTCTCCGCCGCCGTGCAGCGGGGGCGGTCGGGGCGGGCCGGGTTGGCGGCGGGGGCGGGTGCGTCCGCCGGGGACGAGCCGGGGGCGGCCCTGCTGGGCCGGATGCTGAAGGTGATGCCACTGATGGCGTTCGGGACGCTGATCACCGCGGCGTTCGTACCGCTGGCCGCAGGCCTCTACCTGCTGACCACCACCGCGTGGACGGCCGGCGAGCGGGCCTGGCTCCAGTACCACTGGGACAAGAAGGAGATAGCGGGCGAAAAGGTGGCGAAGAAGGCGGCTGGGGCCAAGTGACGGTCCAGTCTGTGAACAGGGTCTTGCGGATGGGACCGGCTTCTTGGAGGATCGGCCAATCCTCCGATGGCCGCAACCCATCGTCCGGCCCGGGGCATGCCCATGGGCCGACCACCCTCGACCACGGGAGAATGCCCATGAAGCTGCTGCGTGTCGGCCCGGTGGGGGCTGAGCGCCCTGCACTGCTCGACCAGGACGGGACCCTGCGGGACCTGTCCGGCCTTGTCACGGACGTGGACGGCGCACTGCTCGCCGACGAGTCCGTGCTGTCCCGGGTACGGGACGCGGCGGCCGCCGGCGAGCTTCCCGTGCTCGACGCCGAGGGGCTGCGCATCGGTGCGCCCGTCGGCCGGATCGGCAAGATCGTGGGCATCGGCCTGAACTACCACTGCCATGCGGCCGAGGTCGGCGCGGAAGCGCCCGCCGAGCCCATCGTCTTCCTCAAGGCGCCGGACACGGTCGTCGGCCCGGACGACACCGTGCTGGTCCCGCGCGGCAGCGTGAAGACCGACTGGGAGGCCGAGCTCGCGGTCGTCATCGGCGCCACCGCCCGCTACCTGTCCTCCGCCGAGGAGGGCCTCGCGCACGTCGGCGGGTACGTCCTCGCGAACGACGTCACGGAGCGCGCGTTCCAGATCGAGCGCGGCGGCACCTGGGACAAGGGCAAGAACTGCGAGACCTTCACGCCGCTCGGCCCCTGGCTGGTCACCGCCGACGAGGTGGCGGACCCGCAGGCCCTCGACGTGAAGCTGTGGGTCAACGGCGAGCTGAAGCAGAACGGCTCGACCTCGGACCAGATCTTCCCGGTCGGCGAGGTCGTCCGGTACCTCAGCCACTTCATGACCCTGTACCCCGGCGATGTGATCGTCACCGGCACGCCGGCCGGCGTGGCCGCGGGCCAGCCGGAGCCGATGCCGTTCCTGCGGGCCGGCGATGTGGTCGAGCTGGAGATCTCCGGGCTGGGCCGGCAGCGCCAGGAGTTCAAGAGCGCGTAGTACCGCGCGTGGTAGCACCGCGCGTGGGTGGGGGGAGTGGCCGGGCGCTGCCTTTCGGGCAGCGCCCGGCCTGCTGTGCGCCCGGCCTGCGGCGCCGGGAGCAGCCTTGCTCGCCGTCCATCCATTCGTCCGCCCGCGCCGGAAGCGTGCTGTGCGGCCGTCGTGCGGTCGCCCGCCTGCAGTGTTGCTACCGCCCGCTGCGATTCCGTTTTCCGGCCCGGTCAGTTCTGGTCGAGGCGGACGGTGGCGCCCTCCCGGGAGGACCGGCGGGCCGCTTCCAGCACCGCCAGGGTGTGGGCCGCCTCGCGGGCGGTGACCGGTGCCGGGCCGCCCTCCCGCAGCGCTGCCGCGACGGCCGCGTAGTACGCCGGGTAGTCGCCCGGCGCCGTCGGCACCGGCCGCCCGCCGCCGGTCAGCGGGGACTCCCCGGAGCCGACTGTGCCCCAGCAGTGCTCGGGCTCCACACCCCACGGCTGGTCGGGCTGCCCGGGGCGGCGGCCTTCGCGCAGGGCCGCCTCCTGCGGATCCAGCCCGTACTTCACGAAGCCCGCCGAGGCGCCCAGCACCCGGAAGCGCGGGCCCAGCTGGGCGGTGGTCGCGCTCATGTAGAGGTGGGAGCGGACCCCGTTCGCGTGGGTGAGCGCGATGAAGGTGTCGTCGTCGGTCTGGGCGTCCGGGCGGCGTACGTCGGTCTCGGCGTAGACCCGTACGGCCGGCCCGAACAGGACCAGGGCCTGGTCGACCACATGGCTGCCGAGGTCGTACAGCAGTCCGCCGATCTCCTCCGGGGCGCCGGACTCCCGCCAGCCGCCCTTGAGCTGCGGCCGCCACCGTTCGAAGCGGGACTCGAAGCGCTGGATCTCGCCGAGCTCGCCGCCCGCGATGATCCGGCGCAGGGTGAGGAAGTCGTTGTCCCAGCGGCGGTTCTGGAAGACGGAGAGGAAGGTACCGCGGCGGTCGGCGAGATCGGCGAGGGCGCGGGCCTCGTCGGCGGTCGCGGCGAGCGGCTTGTCCACGACCACCGGAACGCCGGCCTCCAGGGCGGCGGTGGCGAGCGGCACATGGGTCTTGTTGGGGGAGGCGATCACCACGAGGTCGAGGGCGGGTGTGCGCGTCCAAAGGTCCGCGGGGGAGTCGGCGAAGCGCACCTCGGGGAACTCGGCGCGGGCCTGGGCGCGGCGCTCCGGGTTCGAGGTGACGATGGTGTCGAGGACCAGCCCTTCCGTCGCGGCCACCAGGGGGGCGTGGAAGACGGAGCCGGCCAGGCCGTAGCCGATGAGGCCGACGCGGAGCGGGGGGAGAGCGGTACTCATGCGACTACTTTGGCAACAGTGTTGCCGAAGTGCAAGGAGCGGGGAGAATGGGTCGGGTGAACAGGGGTACTGGGGTCAATCTGCCGGGGCTGCGCGGCCACAACGCGGCGCTGGTGCTGGACCTGCTGCGCGGGGCGGGCGCCGGGGGGCTCGGGCGCGGCGAGCTGGCCGGGCGTACGGGGCTGACCCCGCAGGCCGTCAGCAAGATCACGGCACGGCTGCGGGCCGAGGGGCTGGTGGCCGAAGCCGGGCGCGGGGAGTCCACCGGGGGGAAGCCGCGCACCCTGCTGCGGCTGGTGCCGGAGGCCGGGCATGCGGTCGGGGTGCACCTCGACCGGGACGGGCTGCGGGCGGTCCGGGTGGACCTGGCCGGGCGGGTGGTGGCGGAATTCCGGTCCGGGCTGGACTTCGGGGCGGGGCCGGAGGTGGTGGTGGAGGAGGTGGTACGGGCGGTACGGGAGGTGCGGGTACGGGCGGTACCGTGCGCCGGCGGCGGGTCGGGGTCGGCCGTGCTCGGCGTCGGGGTGGCGGCACCGGGCCCGCTCGACCGGCGCACCGGGGTGCTCGGGCGGGTCACCGGGTTCCCGGACTGGCAGGGCTACGGGCTGCGGGACGCGCTGGAGGCGCGGCTCGGGCTGCGCGTGGAGCTCGACAAGGACACTCACGCGGGGGCTGCGGCCGCGGGATGGGCCGGCCCGGGCGCGGGCGTGTACCTGCACCTCGGGACCGGGCTGGGGGCGGGGCTCTGGCTGGACGGGGCGGTGTACCGGGGCGGGCGGGAGGGCCGCTCGGGGGCCGGGGAGTTCGGCCACCAGGTGCTGCTGCTGGACGGCCCGCCGTGCCGGTGCGGGGCGCGCGGCTGCGTGGAGGTGCTGTGCCTGGCGGCGGTGGCCCGCGGGGATGCCGCGGAGGCGGCCAGGATTCTGGGGGAGGCGGCGGCGAACCTGGTGGCGCTGCTGGACGTGGAGCGGGTGCTGCTGGGCGGGCGGGTGGTGGCGGAGTCGCCGGGGGTGTTCTTGGCCGGGGTGGGGGCTGTGCTGAGGGAGCGGGCCGGGGGGATGGGGGCCGGGGCGGCGGAGGTGGGGCTGGCCGGGGGAGGCGTGGCCGAGGGCGCGGCGGAACTAATCCTGGCCCCCCTCTTCGGCCACACCTGACCGGCCCTGGCCCGGCCCTGGCCCTGGCCGGGCCCTGTCTGGCCCGGCCCAGCCCGGCCCTGTCTGGCCCTGCTCGGCCCGGCCCGGTCCGGCGGCTGCTGGGAGCCCGGCCCGGCGGCTGCCGGGGGCCTCGCCCGCGGTGCCGGCCTTCTCCCGGCCGGGCCTGCGCTTACGGCCGGCGGCGCCGTGGCCCGGCCGGGCTCCGCCCGACGTCGGGCTGCGGAGGGCGGGCGGGACCCTGCGGGGCTGTTCCCCCACCCCGCCCCTTCCCGAAACCGGGCTCCGCCCGGACCCGTTCAACCCCGCGTTGCCGTCGCGGGGCGGTTGGCCAGGCCGGCTGCGGCCCTGCCCGTCGGGCTCTGCCCGGACGTGTTCCGGCCCGGTTGGATCCGGCGTGGCTGCGGCCCGGTCCCGCCCGCCGGATGGGCGGCCAGGGGCGGTGAGCCCGCCGGGCTGCGCCCGGACTCGTTCAACCCCGCGTTGCCGTCGCGGGGCGGTTGGCCAGGTCCGGCTGCGGCCCCCTGCCCGTCGGGCTCTGCTCGGACGTGTTCCGGCCGGTTCGGACCCGGCGTGGCTGCGGCCCGGTCTCGCCGGCCGGTTAGGCGGCCAGGGGCGGTGAACCCGCCGGGCTGCGCCCGGACCCGTTCAACCCCGCGTTGCCGTCGCGGGGCGGTTGGCCAGGCCGGCTGCGGCCCTGCCCGTCGGGCTCTGCTCGGACGTGTTCCGGCCCGGTTGGATCCGGCGTGGCTGCGACCCGGTGTCGCCGGCCGGTTAGGCGGCCAGGGGCGGTGAGCCCGCGGGGCTGCGCCCGGACTCGTTCAACCCCGCGTTGCCGTCGCGGGGCGGTTGGCCAGGTCCGGCTGCGGCCCCCTGCCCGTCGGGCTCTGCTCGGACGTGTTCCGGCCGGTTCGGACCCGGCGTGGCTGCGGCCCGGTCCCGCCCGCCGGATGGGCGGCCAGGGGCGGTGAGCCCGCCAGGCTGCGCCCGGACCCGTTCGCCTTGTCGATGCCGATGCCGGGCAGTGGTCCGACCGGAATGCGACGTGCCGGCGCCCGCAGTCCCACCGGGCGTTGCCCCGGCCAGATCGTGTCCGGCAGCCGGGGGCGTGGGCCTCAGGGGAGTCAGCGCCCCGCCCGCGGCCCACTCGGCTCCCCCGGCCTGTGTCCCCAGCGCAGCCGCAGCCGCGCGCGCTGCTGCGCGGGCCACCACCCGGGGGCCGGTGAGCCCCGCCCGGCTGGTGCATCTGGCCCCCGCTCCGCGTAGTCGAGGCCAGGGCGGCGGCTCGCCCAGGTCTCAGGGCCAGTAGTGTGTGGCGGGGGCGGCCATTTGGGGGGAATTCGGCGGAGTTGTGGGCGTGGCGGGTGGAAGGGGGTCGCGCGCGTGGGAAAGTGCCGGGCGTGGCGGGGTGATAGTCACTTCGTCCGATCATCGTCCGGCGAGCAGCGAAGGCCCTTCATGCGACTGCGCAAAGCCCTTGCCCTCCCCGGCGTGCTGCTCGCCCTGGCCGGGCCGGCGGCCGCCGCGCACGCCGACGCGCCGCAGGACATCGGCGCCGGCAGCGGCGCCAAGCCCGCGCCCGCGCTGCCCTCGCGGGCCAAGGCCGTCTGCGGCGACGCCAAAGCCACCGAATTCCCCATCGGCGCCCGGATCAGAGGCGGCCCCGCCGTCTACCGCACCGGCGGGGACCCCCAGACCTGGTACCTGGACCTGACCAACTCGACCGGCACCCCCTGCACCGCCGTCCACCCCGTCGTCGTGTTCGCCGACAAGGCCCGCACCCTCCGCCCCGAGCACCTCCGGATGGAGTTCCAGGCCCCCACCGGCACCTATCCGGCCAGCCTGGAGCGCACCGACCGCGACGAGATCATCGCCGTCTTCGACGGCGGCAGCGCCTTCCCCGGCTACTCCGTCGCCCCCGGCGGCTCCGTCACCGTCAAGGTCGCGCTCTCCTTCACCCCCACCGCCCCGACCGGTGAGGTGGTCGCCGATGCCGCCCTCGTCCAGCGCAGGGGGGACGACGGGGACTGGATCGGCGAGGCCGGCGGCTACCGCTTCTCCGTCGAAGGGCCCGAGGCGCCCGCCGCCGAGGCCGGTTGGGAGCCCGGACTGCTGGCCCGCACCGGAGCCGGGGAGTGGGTGTACGCAGGCCTGGCCGCCGGGGCGCTGGTCGGCGGCGGCGGTCTGCTGGCCGGGGCCCGGCGGCTGCGCGGGCGCTGATCGCCCGTACAGTCCCAGCGTGGAACCGAGCGAGAAGCACCGCCCCGAAAGCCTCCCCGAAAGTGTCCCCGGAGACCTCCCCGCCGGCCTCCCGGAGGCCCGTCCGGAGGATCGGCAGGACAGCCGGCACCAGAGCCCGGCCGAGGGTCGTGCCCGCAGCGCCGCCGAGAGTGGGGCCGGGCAACGGCCGGTGACGGAGCACCGGCCCGGTTCGCCCGTCCGCTCCGGGATCCCCGAGCACGGCCGCATCCCCAAGTACTACGCCGTCAAGGCCCGCATCGCCGATCTCATCGAGGAGTTGGGCGAGGGCGGGCTGCTGCCCACCGAGCGCGATCTCGCCGAGCGGTACGACGTGGCCCGCGAGACCGTACGGCAGGCCCTGCGCGAGCTGCTCCTCGAAGGGCGGCTGCGCCGCTCCGGGCGCGGCACCGTCGTCGCCGGGCCCAAGCTGGAGCAGCCCCTTTCCCTGGCCAGCTACACGGAGGGGGTGCGGCGGCAGGGGCGCCGGCCCGGCCGCAATCTGATCGGGCTGGAGCAGTTCCCCTGTCCGCCCGACCTGGCTCCCGGCATCGGCGCCGAGCCCGGCGAGCCCGTCTGGCACCTGGAGCGGGTGCTGCTCGCCGACGACGAGCGGGTCGGGCTGGAGAGCACGTACATCCGGGTGGCCCGCGTACCCCGCCTGGACACCGAATTCCAGCCGGACTCCTCCTTCTACGGCTACCTCCACGACCGGCTCGGCATCGTCTTCGGGGACGCCGACGAGAAGCTGGAGACCGTGCTGGCCACGCCCCGCGAGGCCCTGCTCATCGGCACCCCACCGGCGCTCCCGATGCTGCTCATCCACCGGTTCTCGCGGGACCGGGACGGGCGTCCGCTCGAGCGGGTGCGTTCGCTCTACCGTGGTGACCGGTTCAGCTTCACGACGCACCTGAAGCCCCAGTAGCCCCAGTAGCCCCCAGAGCGGGAGGGCTGTAAGGGGTGTAAGGGGCGTAAGGGGCGTTGGGGGGGCGAGGATTTCAACCATTCGACGTGCCGTGCGGTTACGGAACGATAACGGGTCTAGTCCAAGAGTCGAGGGCTGTTCACCGGCGCGTTGCCGGGGGGATCCTCCCGGGTCACGGGTCCCCAACACCGTGGTCGGCGTGAGAGTCATAGTCGTCGGAGGCGGCGTGGTCGGCACCATGCACGCCTGGCAAGCAGTCCAGCGCGGCCACGAGGTCGTACAGATCGAGCGCGAAGCCGAGGCGCGCGGCGCCTCGCTGCGCAATTTCGGCCAGATTTGGGTGAGTGGCCGGGCCGGCGGTGCGGAGTTGGAGACCGCGCTGCGGGCCCGCGAGCTGTGGGAGGGGATCGGGGCGCAGGTACCGGAGCTCGGGTTCCGGGCCATCGGCTCGCTCACCCCCGTCCGCAACGCCCGCGAATACGCGGTCGCCGAGGCCGCCACCCAGCGGTCCGACGCCGCCGCCCGCGGCTACAAGTTGATCACTGCTGCCGAGGCCCGGGAGATCAACCCGGCCCTGCGCGGCAGCTTCGAGGCCGCCCTGTGGTGCGAGCGCGACGCCGCCGTCGAACCGCGCACCGCCCAACTCGCCCTCCGCCGGGCGCTCCTGGAGTCCGGCCGCTACACCTTCCTGCCCGGCCGCGAGGTCCGCGACATCGCCGGGCCCGGCGCGGTCCGGGACGACCACGGCGACGTCCACCAGGGCGACGCGGTGATCCTGGCCACCGGCGCCTGGCTGACCGGCCTCGTCCGCGAGCTGGCACCGGAGCTGCCGGTCCGCCGGGTCCGCCTGCAGATGATGCAGACCGAGCCGCTCGGCGAGCCGCTGACCACCTCCGTCGCGGACGCCGACAGCTTCCGTTACTACCCCGCCTACCGGTCCGCGGCACTCGACGAACTCAACGCCGCGCAACTCCAGTCGGAGACCGCCGCCGCGCACAAGATGCAGCTGCTGATGGTGCAGCGGCTGGACGGCGGCCTGACCATCGGCGACACCCACGAATACGAGCACCCCTTCGCTTTCGACACCGTCGAGGACCCCTACGAGCACCTCACCGGGGTGGTCGAAACCTTCCTGGGCCGTCCGTTGCCGAAGATCCGGCGCCGCTGGGCGGGTGTGTACGCGCAGTGCACCGACACCACCCGGGTCGTCCACCGCGAGCAGCTGCGCGACCGCGTCTGGCTGGTGACCGGCCCCGGCGGCCGCGGCATGACCTGCTCGCCGGCCATCGCCGAAACCACCGCGAACGAACTGGGCTGGTGAACCACATGAGCACGACCGAGAGCACGACCGAGAGCACGACCGAGAACACCCCCGAGAAAACGATCGAGAAAACGACGAAGGACGTGGCGGACGCGGCGGGCACGCGCCCGGTCGGGAGGCGGCGCGACCTCGTCGTCCTCGACATGGCCGGCACCACCGTCGCCGACGGCGGCCTCGTCGAGCGGGCCTTCGAGCGGGCCGCCGAACGCCTCGGCGTCCGGCCCGGCACCGCCGACCACGCCGCGAAGCTCCGGTACGTCCGCGACACCATGGGCGAGTCGAAGATCTCCGTCTTCCGCCACCTCTTCGGTACGGAGGAACTGGCCCAAGAGGCCAACTCCGCCTTCGAGACGGCGTACGGAGAGCTGGTCGACGGCGGCCTGATCGCGCCCCTGCCCGGCGCCCGCGAGGCCATCGAGAAGCTCCGCGCGGACGGTCGCACCGTCGTCCTGACCACCGGCTTCGCCCGAGTCACCCAGGACGCCATCCTCGACGCCCTCGGCTGGCGCGACCTGGTCGAACTGACCCTGTGCCCGGCCGACGCGGGCGGGCGCGGCCGGCCCTACCCGGACATGGTGCTGGCCGCGTTCCTGCGGACCGGTGCGGTGGACGACGTACGGCAGGTGGTGGTGGCCGGGGACACCGCGTACGACATGCTCAGCGGCAGCCGGGCCGGAGCCGGTCTGGTCGCCGGAGTGCTGACCGGGGCGCACGACCGGGCAGCCCTGCTGGCGAACGGCGCCACCCACGTCCTCGGCTCGGTGGCCGAACTGCCCGCCCTGCTGGAGCAGCCGTGAGCGGCATACGTTTCGACTCGGTGTCGGTGGCGTACGGCGGCAACGCCGTCCTGGACTCCCTCGACCTGACCGTCGAGCCCGGCGAGGTCATGGCGCTCCTCGGACCGTCCGGGTCCGGCAAGACCACAGCCCTGCGCGCCGTCGCCGGATTCGTCCGGCCGGCCGCGGGGCGGGTGCTGATCGGCGGCCGGGACGTCACCGCGCTGCCGCCGCACCGCCGCGGCATCGGCATGGTCGTCCAGCAGTACGCGCTGTTCCCGCACATGCGGGTCTCGGACAATGTCGCCTTCGGCCTCAAGGCCCAGAAGACGCCCAACGCGGAGATCCCCGGACGGGTCGCCGAGGCCCTGGAGATGACCGGCATGTCCGCGTACGCCACCCGCTATCCGCGGGAGCTGTCCGGCGGCCAGCAGCAGCGGGTCGCGATCGCGCGGGCGCTGGCCATCCGGCCGGGCGTACTGCTGCTGGACGAGCCGCTGTCCGCGCTGGACGCGCAGCTGCGGTCCGGCATGCTGGCGGAACTCGCCCGCCTGCACCGCGAACTGCCCGACGTGTCCATCCTGTACGTCACCCACGACCAGGTGGAGGCGCTCACGCTCGCCGACCGGATCGCGGTGATGGACCGGGCCCGGCTGCAGGACTGCGGCACCCCGCAGGAGCTGTACCGGTCGCCGCGCACCGCGTTCACCGCCTCCTTCGTCGGCAACGCGAACCTGCTGCCGGTCACCGTCGCGGACGGCGGCGCGGTCTTCGCGGGCCGCCCGCTGACCCTCGACCCGGGCCGCGCCGCGCCCGGTGCCGGCGCGACGCTGTGCGTCCGCCCGCACCTGCTCGGCCTCGGCGACGGGCCCAACGCCCTGCGCGGCCGGATCACCGAGGTCCAGTGGCGCGGCTCCACCCACCGCCTGTACGTCGACGTCGACGGCCACCGCGTCAAGGCGGACCTGCCCGAACTCCGGGAGACCCCGGCCCTGGGCGAGCAGGTCACCCTGCACTTCGAACCCCGGGACGCGGTCCTGCTGTCGGCGGGGGTGTCCGATGGCTGAGCCCGCCGCCGGGCACGTGGCTGCCGGCCCGTCCACGGCGGCCGGCCCGTCCACGACGGCCGACCCGAAAACGACGGCTGGCCTGTCCACAACGGCCACCCCGAAAACGGCGGCCGACCCGAAAACGACGGCCGACCCGAAAAAGACGGCCGACCCGAACACGGCGCCCGTCCCGCGCCCGGCGCCCGTCCCGCCGCGGCAGGACGGTACGCACCAGAGCTCCTCCGCACCGGAGCCCGCAGGCGGCCGCCCCGCAATCGGCCGCCCCGCCGCCCCCCGCCCCCGCCCCGCCGTGCCCGGCTGGGTGTGGGCGCTGCCGCCGGTCGCCGTGCTCGGTCTGGTGTTCCTCTATCCGCTCGCGCTCGTCGTGCAGCAGTCCCTCACCCCCGACAACGGGCGCGGCGCCTTCGACGCGTACGGCAGGGTCTTCGCATCGGAGTCCTTCCGCGAGGCGCTGGGGACCACCGTGTGGCTGGCCGTCGGGGCCACCGTCGGCTGTCTGGTCCTCGGCTTCACCCTCGCCCTGGTCATCGCGTTCGTGCCGTTCCCCGGCGCCCGTTCCGTCGCCCGGTTCATCGACGTCTTCCTGTCCTTCCCCTCCTTCCTGATCACCCTCGCTCTGCTGTTCATCTACGGCACCGTGGGCATGGCCAACGGAGTCTGGACCGACCTCACCGGCGCCGCCGAAGGGCCCTTCCGCTTCCTCACCACCCCCTGGGGCGTGCTCCTCGCGGAGATCACCTACTTCACGCCCTTCGTGATGCGCCCGCTGCTCGCCGCGTTCTCGCAGATCGACACCGCCCAGCTGGAGGTGGCGTCCAGCCTCGGCGCCCGGCCCGCCCGGATCATCCGCCGGGTGATCCTGCCCGAGTCGCTGCCCGCCCTCGCCGCCGGCGGCAGCCTCGTCCTGGTCATGTGCCTCAACGAGTTCGGCATCGTCCTGTTCACCGGGGCCAAGGGCGTCACCACCCTCCCGATGCTGGTCTACGGCAAGGCCATCCTCGAGTCCGACTACCCGGCCGCCTGCGTGGTCGCCGTCGTCAACATCGCGATCTCCGTCGGCCTGTTCGGCCTGTACCGGGTGGTGAGCAAGCGTGCTGGTGCATAGCAAGGCGGGCCGCTGGGCCGCCTGGGCCCTGTTCGGCCTGCTCTTCCTCCCCCTCTTCGCCCTGCCGCTGCTCGTGGTGGCCGCCGCCTCCTTCGCGACCAACTGGTCGGGCGCCTTCCCCTCCGGCCCGACCTCCGAGCACTACGCCTCCGCCGTCCGCGGTGAATCCCTGCAGGCCCTCACCACCAGCCTGGTCACCGCCGTCACCGCCAGCCTGCTCGCCCTCGCCACCGGCGGCTGGGCCGCGCTGGCCGCCGCCCGGCTGAAGAAGCACGGAAAGCGTTCCCTGGACGCGCTGTTCATGCTTCCGGTGGCCGTGCCCTCGGTGGTCGTCGGCCTCGCCGTGCTCGTCGCCTTCAGCCGGCCCCCGCTGCTCCTCAACGGCACCGGCAGCATCGTCATCCTGGCGCACACCATCCTCGTCACGGCGTTCGCCTACCAGTCGGTGTCGGCCGCGATCGTACGTCTCGACCCCGCGTACGAGCAGGCGGCGGCCAGCCTCGGCGCCCGCCCGGGATATGTGCTGTGGCGGGTGAAGCTGCCCCTCCTGCTGCCGTCCCTCAATGCGGCAGCCGGGCTCTGCTTCGCCCTCTCCATGGGCGAGTTGAGCGCCACGATGATGCTCTACCCGCCGGACTGGATGCCCTTGCCGGTCCGGGTGTTCACCGCCACCGACCGCGGATCGCTGTTCAGCGGGACCGCCGTCGCCGTGGTCCTGATGGCCACCACCCTGCTCGTCCTGCTGGCCGTCTCCCGTATCCGCACCAGAGCCTCCTACCGCTGATTCCCCCTGCCCCGTAAGGAAGCGTCATGTCCCGCAAGCTCCTGCGCACAGCCGTCGCCGTCGCCTCCGGCCTGGCCCTCACCTCCGCCCTCACCGCCTGCGGCGGCTCCACCACCGCCGACTCCGAGGACGGCAGGGAGAAGGTCGTCACCGTCTACAGCGCCGACGGCCTCAAGGGCGAGAAGGGCGACGGCTGGTACGACAGGGTCTTCGCCGACTTCACCAAGAAGACCGGCATCGAGGTGAAGTACGTCGAGGGCGGCTCCGGCGAGATGGTGCAGCGCGCCGTACGCGAGAAGACCAACACCCAGGCCGACGTACTGATCACCCTGCCCCCGTTCATCCAGCAGGCCGAAGGCAAGGGCCTGCTGGAGTCCTACCAGCCGCAGGGCTCGGAGAAGGTCAACGGCCGGGACAAGGCCGCCGACGGCAAGTGGACCTCGGTCGTCAACAACTACTTCGGGTTCATCTACAACAAGAAGGAGCTCCCGGAGGCCCCCAAGACCTGGGAGCAGCTGCTCGACCCCAGGTTCAAGGGCAAGCTCCAGTACTCCACCCCGGGCGTCGCCGGCGACGGCACGGCCGTGGTCATCAAGTCGATGCACGACTTCGGCGGCAAGGAGCCGGCGATGGAGTACCTGAAGAAGCTCCAGGCCAACAACGTCGGCCCGTCCTCCTCGACCAGCAAGCTCGCGCCGAAGACCGACAAGGGCGAGATCCTGGTCGCCAACGGCGACGTCCAGATGAACTTCGCCCAGTCCCGGTCCATGCCGAACCTGGGCATCTGGTTCCCGGCGAAGGAGGGCGGAGCGCCCACCTCCTTCGCGCTCCCGTACGCGGCCGGCCTGGTCAAGGACGCCCCGCACACCGAGAACGGCAAGAAGCTCCTCGACCACCTGCTCAGCGAGGAGGCCCAGAAGCTGGTCAGCCAGGTCGGCGGCGGCTTCCCGGCCCGTACGGACGTCAAGCCCACGGACGCCAACGCCGTCGAACTCACCAAGATCATGAAGGGCGTCGAGATCTTCGAGCCGGACTGGGCCGACATCGACAAGAACCTGGCTTCGTACGTCGACGCGTGGAAGTCTGCCACCGGCAGCTGACCGGTAACCCCCCGGTCACCCTCGTCCGCGAGAGTGACGCACGGATAACGGGTCTGGACCGAAGACCGCACCTTCGGCCCGGACCCGCCCCCTGTCCCCGCACCCCGTCGCCCCACTTGCTCCCAGGAGGAGTACGTGTCCACTGTCCTGCCCGGACGTGTCCCCGTGGTCGGCTTCACCGCCGCCGCCCTGATCGCCACGGCCGTCGCCGCCGGTCCCGCCGGCGCCGAAGAGGCCGCCGTGGCCGCCGTCGCCGCCAACACCGACAAGGTGCTCGTCATCGGCCTCGACGGCGTGGTCCTCGACCGCGTCAAGGCCGCCAACGCCCCCCACCTCAACGGCCTGATGGCCCAGGGCCTCACCGCCAAGAGCAACCTCTACGCCAACCCGATGGCCGCCACCTCCTCCGGGCCCGGCTGGTCGACCATCGCCACCGGCGTCTGGCCCGACAAGCACGGCGTGAGGGACAACTCCTTCACCGGCAAGAACTACACCGCCCACCCGGACTTCCTGACCCGCATCGAGAACGCCAACCCGGCGCTCAACACCTATGCGGCCGCCGACTGGGAGCCCATCACCTCCACCGACCAGAACGGCCCGATCTTCTCCCCGAAGGTCGACAAGCGCCTGTCCCTCAAGGGCGACCGCGACGGCTACCGCAACGAGGACCCCAAGATCGCCGCCGCGGCCGCCGCCGAGCTGCGCGACCGGAACCCCGATGCCGCCTTCGTCTACCTCGGCGAGGTCGACGTCGTCGGCCACTCCAACGGAGCCGCCAGCCAGCAGTACCTGGACTCCATCGCCCGCGTCGACACCCTGGTCGGGCAGCTCCTGACGGCCATCCAGAACCGCCCGTCCTACGCCCAGGAGAACTGGCGGATCCTGGTCACCACCGACCACGGCCACACCGCCGCCGGCGGCCACGGCGGTTCCTCCATCGCCGAACGCGGCACCTTCGTCCTCGCCAAGGGCCCCGGAATTCCCGCCGGTTCGGTACGGGACGACGTCCGCCTGGTCGACGTCGCCGCGGTCGCGCTCCAGCAGGTCGGCGTCTCCACCGCCGGGCTGGACGGCGTACCCCTGAACGCCCCCGACAGCGACCCCTTCGACACCCTGCGCCCCAGCCTGCAGGCCCGGGTGGACGAGACCGGCATCCCGGTCGGCACCAAGGGCTTCACCCGCACCCCGCCGGCCGGCTGGTCGGTCGACAACTCGAAGATGGGCACCGGCGGTGTCACCGAGTGGGCCGGCTGGACCTTCGCCACCGACGAGTTCTGGAGCCAGTCGCAGCGCGACCAGTGGCGCGAGCTGAACGTCCGCTCCCGCGACGTGTTCGCCGTCGCCGACTCCGACGAGTGGGACGACAAGGCCCACACCGGCACCTTCGACTCCACCCTGATCACCCCCAAGTGGGCGGTCGTCGGCGGCACCACGAAGACCCTGAAGTACCAGACGCACTACCGGCACGAGACCGGCCAGACCGCACAGGTCCTGGTCTCCTACAACGGCGGCGCCGCCACGGTCGTCAAGAGCCACACCGCCGACGCCGTCGCCAAGTCCGAGGCCCTCACCCTCCAGGTCCCGGCCGGCGCCACCGACGTGCAGATCCGCTTCCGCTACACCGGCAACAACAACTGGTTCTGGACCGTCGACAACGTCACCCTGAGCTGACCGCCCGGCTAGCCTGACCCCTGGAACCCAGGGGGAGGGGAAGACCGTTGAGCCGGATCGTGGTCGTGCACGGCGTCGGACACCAGCTCGGCACCGCCGAAACACTGCAGGCGGACATCGAGCCGGCGCTGCGCGGCGGCGTCGCGCTCGCCCGGCGACGCGATTCCGACCTGGCCGACCTGGCCGACCTGGCCGACGTGGACGACGGAGACGTCGTCTGCGCCGGCTACGGCGACCTCTACCGGCAGTCCGGCACCCGCGGCGAACCGTACTACCGCGCCGAGGACGTCGAGCCCGGCTTCGAAACCGAGCTGCTGATGCAGTGGTGGCAGGAGGCCGCCCGCCTCGATCCCGCCGTCACGCCCCCCGGCGCCGAGGGCCGCGGCGCCCTCGGCCACCTGGCGACCCGCCCGCTCGGCATCGACTCCGTGCGCCGCGCCCTCGACGCCCTGACCCGCAGCCGCTTCTTCGCGGCCGTCTCGGACCGGCTGCTGATCTCCGACCTCAAGCAGGTGCGCCGCTACTTCACCGAGCCCGAGCTGCGCCAGGCCGCCCGCGACCGGGTCGCCGAATGCATCACCCCCCGCACCCGGGTGCTCGTGGCGCACTCCCTCGGCTCGGTCGTCGCCTACGAGACCCTCTGCACCCTCCGCCCGGTCCAGGCGGTGCAGCCGCTGACCCTCGTCACCCTGGGCTCGCCGCTGGGCCTGGGCGGCCTGGTCTTCGACCGGCTCCAGCCGGCCCCGGAACACGGCCGCGGCTGCTGGCCGGCGCCCGTGAAGACCTGGCACAACCTGGCCGACACCGGCGATGTCGTCGCCCTCGTACGGGAGCTGGCGGGCCGCTTCGGCCCCGACGTGCAGGACGGGACCGTCGACAACGGCGCGCAGATGCACAGCATGACCGCCTACCTGACCGCGGCCGAAACGGGCGCGGCCATCGCGGCCGGGCTGACCGCGTGACGGACGCCCGCACCATGACCGACGGCCCCGCCTCCGCCGGGGCCGGCCCCTCGCCCGACGGCCTCACCCGCCACCTGTTCACCTTCGGCACCGGCCACTACCCCGCCGACCCCGCCCTGCACGACCTGCCCGGCGCCGAGGCCGACCTGCGCCGGGTCAACGCCCTGTTCGAGGACCTCGGCTACCGCCGCATCCTGTCCCACCTCGGTGACGCGCCCGACGCCCGCCAGATCCTCGCCGGCCTGGAGGACTGGCTGCGCGACCCGGCCCGCACCGAGCACGACGTCCTCACCGTCTACTACGCCGGGCACGGCCTGCGCGAGCCGCAGCACCGTCTGTCCTGTCGCACCAGCCGCCTCGACCGCCCCGCCGCCACCATGATCCGCACCGGCGAACTGGCCGAGCTGCTCGCCGAATCCCGGGTCGGCCACGTGCTGATGATGCTCGACACGTGCTACGGCGAGCTCGGCGCGGCCGGCATCGCGAAGACGGCCGCCGACCTGGTCGACGTACGCCCGGCGGGCGCGGACGGGCTGTGGCTGCTGGCGTCCGCCCGGTCCCGCGGGATCGCCCACGACCACGCCTTCGTGGACGGCCTGGAACACGCCGTCCGGCGCAGCACCGCCGGCATGCGCCCGCCCTACCTCGACATCGCCACGATCACGGCCCGGATCAACGCTCACCTCGCGGAGCACCGACCCGACCAGACCGCCACCTTCCACGCGGCGTCCGGCCAGGCGGTCCCGCCGTTCTTCCCCAACCGCGAGCACCGGCCGGGACTGCCGGAGGACCCGCTCGACGTCGAGGCCCAGCGGGAATGGACCGCGCACTTCGACCCGCGCGGCCGGGGCGTCGAGTACGCCAGCGAGCAGGGCGACCACTTCACCGGCCGCCGCCAAGCCCTCGCCGCGCTGGCGGGCTGGCTACGCGCCCCGCTGCACGACGCCCGGGCCCGCGTGGTCACCGGCGCCCCCGGCTCCGGCAAGTCCGCCGTCCTCGGCCGGCTGCTCGCCCTCGCCCGCCCGAACCGGCCCGCCGCCCCCGCCCACCTCCTGCCGCCGACCGGCTGCGTCACCGCAGCCGTGCACGCCCACGGCATCACCCTGGAACAGCTCACCGCCCGCCTGACCGCAGCCCTCGGCGTCGAGGCGGACACCCCGGCCGAACTCCTGGCCCGCCTCGCCGAGTCCGACGCCCCGCTGCGCACCGTCGTCATCGACGCGCTGGACGAGGCGGGCACCGGCGTCGGCGGCCGCGAACCCCAACGCATCGCCCGCGAACTCCTGCGCCCGCTGTCGGCACTGCCCCGGATCCGGCTGATCGTCGGCACCCGGCGCAGCGGCGTCGCCGACCTGGGCCGGGCGGTCGAGATCATCGACCTCGACACCGACGCGTACACGGGCCGCGACGACATCGGCGCTTACGCCCTCGCCCTGCTGCCCGACACCCCCGAACGCGCCGCTCTGGCCCGGGCGGTGACGCGGCGCGCGGGCCGCTCCTTCCTCGTCGCGCGGATGACGGTCCGCGCCCTCGCACTCGGTGACCTGACCGTGGACGTCACCCGCCCCGGCTGGGAGGCCGACCTCCCGTCCGAGGTCGGCCAGGCCTTCGACGCCTACCTAGCCCGCTACGGCGACGACGAGAGCCGGGTCCGCCGCCTGCTGCGCCCCCTCGCGTACGCGGAGGGCGCCGGCCTGCCCTGGGACTCGCTGTGGGCGCCGCTGGCCGGCGCCCTGTCGGGGGTGCCGTGCACCGACGACGACGTGGACTGGCTGCTGCGCCACGCGGGCGCGTACGTCCTCGAAGTCCCGTTGTCCGGCGACCGGTCGGTGTTCCGCCTCTACCACGAGGCGCTGGCGGAACACCTGCGCGACCCGCGCCGGGCGGCCGAGGACCAGCGCCGGATGACCTCCGCCCTCCTCACCTCGATTCCGACCCGCCCGGACGGCACCCCGGACTGGGCCCGCTCCCACCCGTACGTCCGTGCCCACCTCCCGGGCCACGCGGCGGCTTCGGGCGACCTGGAACGCCTCCTGGAGGACCCTTGGTTCCTGGTCCACGCCGACCCGCCGGCGCTGCTGGCGGCACTGGAGGGCGTACGGGGCCCGGAGGCCGGCCGCATCCGCACGCTGTACCGGGCGTCGGCGCACCTGTATGCGGGCGTGGACTACGCGAAGCGCACCCAGGTCCTGGCGATCGACGCGGCCCGGCACGGGGTGGAGTCGCACCGGCGCGTGCTGGCGGAGCGGCTGGAGTGGGCGCCGAGGTGGGCGACGGGGGGTCAGACGAGCCCTTATTTCCACGCGGAGTTGACGTCCGATGACGCCGCTGCGTCGGAGCCCCTTGCGGTGGCCCGCCTCGACGGCCGCGACGTGCTCCTCACCGACGACGGCACGGGCGCGGTGGACGTCTGGGACCCTGCCGACCGGACGCGCATCGGCAGGCTGGAGGGCCACACGAAGCCATTGTCGGCTCTGGCGAGCACGACCGAAGGGGATACGACCTTCGTGGTGAGCGCCTCGTTCGACCACACGCTGAAGATCTGGGACCTAGCGGGCCGGGCCGAACCGGCGCATGTCACGGTCGACGGCACCGTCCGGGACATCTTTTTCACCGAGATCGGGAACACCCCTGTGTTCGTCGGCTCCGGGGACGGCGGGCGTGCTTGGGTCCGGGACCTGGCCACCGGGGCGCTGCGCGGCTGCCTGCCCGAAGGCCTGTCGCCGGGGGACGGAGTCTGCCGTCTCCTGCACGTGGGCCCCGCCGGGGAGGACACGGTGGCCTTCCTCACCCGGGAAAACACGCTGTTCCGCTGGAGCCTGACGACCGGCACCTGCGATCGGCTGGCCGCGGACCCCCGCCATGCGCAGGCGATCGCGTCCACCACGCGCGACGGCGTCCCGTTCGGTGTCTTCGGATGGACGGACGGGACGCTCGACGTGTGGGACCTCGCCGCGGCCCGCCGGGTCGCCTCGTACTCCGTCGCGCCCCACGGTGTCGCCGCCCTCACCATTGCCGAAGTGGCGGACCGGCAGCTGGCAGTGGTCGGATGCACGAGCGGGGCGATCGAGCTGCGCGACCTGGCCGACGGCAGCCTCGTCGGCAGGTTGAACGGGCATGAAGACTGGATCGATACGGTCGTCACCTTCACGATGGGCGGAGCATGCTTCGCCGTCTCGGGCAGTGCCGACGGCTCGGTGCGGCTGTGGAGCCTGGACCCGAAGCAGGAACCGGCCGGGCGGGCCGGGCATCTCGATGACGCGTCGGCAGTCGCCTGCACCGTGGTGAACGGGGCGGCGGTCGCGGTGACCGGAAGTCACGACCACACGGTGCGGGTCTGGGACTTGTCCACCGGTCGGCAGGTGCACCGGCTCGTCGGTCATTGCGGCTGGGTGGGCAGCGTCTCGTGCATCACCGTCGCGGGGGAGGCGCTGGCCGTCGCCGCCACCCATGATCGGTCGGTCCGGATCTGGGGCCTGGCCGCGGGGAGTTTGATCGGAGGCTGGGGCGAGGTGTGGGCGGACACCGCGGCCTGCTGTGAGGTGGACGGCCGTGCGGTGGTTCTGACGGGGGACGCCGGGGAGAACCCGTACACGCAAAGGTCCGCGATCCGGGACCTCGCAACAGGGGCGGTCGAGGGATTCATCGGCACTCCCCTGGGCGTGCGGGGTTCGGCCGCTTGCTTCTCATGGGACGGGGCGCCGATCGCCGCGATTGCCGGAGAGCGGTACTTTCATCCCTCCCCCACGACGGTGAGGCTGTGGAACCTGGCAGGGCAGGAACTCCTGCAGGAGCTGGATGCCGGTGAACAGATCAACGCCGTGGCGTCCGGGAGCCTCAGCCTCCGGCCGGTCGTGGTGGCCGCCACCCTGTCCGGCACGCTGGTCTGGGACGTCGGAACCGGACGGAAGCTGCACGACCTGCCCGACGACGGCGGTTGGGTCTCCGGCGCGGCCTGCGGTGTCCTGGACGGTACGGAGGTCGTGGTGACTGCCGGCTGGGCCGGTGTGTGCATCTACGACCTCGCCACCGGCCGCCTCCTCCACCACATCGCCCTGCCCCTCCGCGGCAACGCCGTCGCCTTCGGCGCCGGCGGCGAGTTGGTCGTCTGCGCCGGGTTCGAGGTCATCGTCCTGGAGCGGCGGCGCACCCGCAGCTGACCGCCCTGTGGACGGCGGGGGCGGGTGCGGACCGGAATCGATAGGGTGGTTCAGACCAGAGATCACCGTGGTCACCAGTGGTCAGACGCCACCGCAGAGCGGAGAACAGTCCAGTGGCAGAGCGCAAGCCGATCGAATCCTGGCTCACCGACATGGACGGGGTCCTCATCCACGAGGGCACCCCCATCCCCGGCGCCGATGCCTTCATCAAGCGGCTGCGCGAGTCCGGCAAGCCCTTCCTGGTGCTGACCAACAACTCCATCTACACCCCGCGCGACCTGCAGGCCCGGCTGCAGCGCATGGGCCTGGACGTCCCGGTCGAGAACATCTGGACCTCCGCCCTGGCCACCGCCAAGTTCCTCGACGACCAGCGCCCCGGCGGCACCGCGTACGTCATCGGCGAGGCCGGCCTGACCACCGCCCTGCACGACATCGGCTACGTGCTCACCGACCACGAGCCCGACTACGTCGTCCTCGGCGAGACCCGCACCTACAGCTTCGAGGCGATGACCAAGGCCGTCCGCCTGATCAACGCCGGCGCCCGCTTCATCTGCACCAACCCGGACGAGACCGGGCCGTCCACGGAGGGCCCGCTGCCCGCCACCGGCGCGGTCGCCGCGCTGATCACCAAGGCGACCGGCAAGAAGCCCTACTTCTGCGGCAAGCCGAACCCGCTGATGATGCGGACCGGCCTCAACGCCATCGGCGCGCACTCCGAGACCAGCGCGATGATCGGCGACCGGATGGACACCGATGTGCTGGCCGGCCTGGAGGCGGGCATGCAGACCTTCCTGGTGCTGACCGGCCTGACCGCGGTCGAGGACACCGAGAGGTTCCCGTACCGGCCGACCAAGACGGTCGACTCGATCGCCGACCTGGTCGACCTCGTCTGACCGTCTGACCGTCTGACTGTGTGACTGCCCGACAGATCGTCTCCGACTGCGAGCGTCGTCCGACAGGGCCGGTCGACGGATTGGCGGACCCGTACGGGTCAGTGGAGCGCTGCTCCGGATGCGGAGCGGTGTGCCGCGAGTGAGTCTCCTTGACGAGGAGGTTCACCATGCGCACTGCTCTGCTCGCTCGCCGTGCCACCGGAGTGGCCGTCATCACCCTGACCGCCGTCTCCGCCGTGTCCGTGCCCAGCGCCCTGGCCGCGGAAGAGCCCCGCGGAACGGTGTGGGCCACTCCGTCCACCGCGGAGCCGGGAGCGCAGATCGAGCTGCGCGTCAGCGGGTGCCACGGCACCACCGGTCTCGCCAAGTCCTCCGTCTTCGTCGCGGACGCGGAACTCTCCGGCCGGGACGGCCGAGGCAACCCGCTGTACGGCGAGGCGATGATCAGCTCGCACGCCCGACCCGGCTGGCACGACATCCGGGTGACCTGCGACGGCCGGGAAGGCAAGGCCACCGGCTCCCTCCAGATCGTGCACCACCGCCCCGACCACCACCGGCCGGACCACCAGCGTCCCGACCACCAGCGGCCTGATCACCAGAACCAGCGGCCGGACCACCAGCGCCCCGACCACCACCGCCCGGACCCCCACCACACCCCGCGCTGGCCCGTCCACGCGGGCGGCGGCGGCATGGCGGCGGAGCTCGCCGCCACGAAGAAGGAGCGCGAGCCGGAAGGCCCGAGCCTGCCCCACACCCTGATCGGGGCGGGCCTGGCCACCGTGGCCACCCTCGCCGTGGCGGCCCGGGCGCTGAAGCTGCGGCGCCGCCGCAGCGGCGAATGACGGACGGCCGCTGACGGGACGGAGGAGGAGAAGGAGGGACCTGCACCGATGTCGGACTCCGAGCCGAAGACCTCCGGCGGGGGCAGGCTGCTGACCGTCACCGCCTGGACGGTCCTCGTCCTGGGCCTGTGGATGTGGGGCCGCGAGATCACCGATATGCCGACCCCCAGCCGCCCCGGCCAGGCCGGCGCGATGGTCGGCGCCGGCCTGCCGGCCGCGCGGACCCCGCTGCCGGCCGGTGCGCCGCCGCAGCGGGTCGACGTACCGTCGATGGGCATCCGGGCCCCGGTGATCTCCCGGGGGCTGGACCGCCAGGGGGCGATCGAGCCGCCGCCGTACGACCAGCCGGGCACGGTCGGCTGGTGGGCGGGCGGGGCCAGGCCGGGGGAGGCGGGGACCGCGCTGATGGTCGGGCACGTGGACACGGATTCGAAGCCGGCGGTGTTCTACGGGCTCAGCTCGGCGAAGCCGGGCGACAAGGTGCGGGTGGTCCGGGCCGATGCCACGGTCGCCGAGTTCACCGTCGAGGAGGTCCGGGTGTTCGAGCGCCGGTCCTTCGACGCGCACAAGGCGTACGGGCCGAGGGTGCCGGGGCGCGCCGAGCTGCGGCTGGTGACCTGCGGCGGTACGTACGACAAGGTGGCCAAGGAGTACACGGCGAACGTGGTGGTCTCTGCCTACCTGACGGCGGCGACGCGCCGGTGACGACGACGAAAAAGCCCCTCGCTGATGCGAGGGGCTTCTTCCGTCTGTGCGCCGCCAGGGACTCGAACCCCGGACCCGCTGATTAAGAGTCAGCTGCTCTAACCAACTGAGCTAGCGGCGCCTGCTGACAGGGAAAACTCTACCCCACCTCCGGTGGTGCTCGTGACAAGCCACGCCCGGCTTGTCCGATTAACCCATCTTCGTGGGGTTTTCCGTGCACTATATCTCTGGTCGCGTCGAATCTGACGCTGCGCCAGCTCTGGGTGAGGAGTGGACGGAACCGCATGACGACGCAGATGCAGATGCCGGTCTTCGAGGAATACGAACCCGCGGGCGACTGTGCATGCCGGGGCTGCGTCCAGCGGCGCCGCGCCATGGCCGGGGCGCCGGCCATACCGCTGCGCGACGGCGGGCACCCCGGGGCGCACGGAGCCCGGCGCGCGCTGGTCCTGGCGACGGCCGCCGGAGTGGTGCTGGGCGGCAGCGGTGCCTCGGCGCTCGCGGCGGCCGAGCCGCCGCCGAACCAGGATTCCGGTGCCGGGCGGGCCGGAGACGGAGCCAGGCCCGGGTCCGGGTCCGGGGAGCCGGGCACACCGCAGGGCACCCGCGGCCCGCTGCACGGCCCGGGCGGCGCCCCAGCGCCCCCGCCGGAGGCCAACCCGGCGAAGAACCCCGCCGTCAAGCGGATCGACCGGGCCGCGATCATCAACCGGGCCAAGCTGTGGCTGGACGCGAAGGTCCCTTACAGCATGACCACGTACTGGTCGGACGGCTACCGGCAGGACTGCTCGGGCTACGTCTCGATGGCCTGGAACCTCGGGACGAACGAGTGGACCGGCAGTCTCGACAAGTTCGCGACCAAGATCACGAAGGAGGAGCTGCTGCCGGGGGACATGCTGCTCTTCCACAACCCGGCGGACCCCAACAAGGGCTCGCACGTGACGCTCTTCGGCGGCTGGGTCGACGAGACCCGGACGCACTACATCGCGTACGAGCAGACCCGGCCGGCGACGCGGAAGCTGGCGACGCCGTACACGTACTGGACGAACGCGCCGAAGTACCTGCCGTACCGGTTCAACGGGGTGACCAGCGGGGGCACCCCGGAGGTCCCGAAGCCGGAGGTGCCGGCACCGGCGACGCCGAAACCGGAGACCCCCGCGAAGCCGGACCCGGCGAAGCCGAGCCCGGCGGTCCCGAACCCAACGGTCCCGAAGCCGGACGCGCCGGAGCCGGACGACGCCAACCCGGCCGCGCCGGCCGTGCCCGTCGGGTCGGCGGAGTTCCCCGGCGAGTCGAAGTTCGGCCCCGGGGCGGACAACCAGTATGTCGCCCAGCTCGCCCGGATGCTGATCAACCGCGGGGCGACCCGCTTCTACCCCAACGGGCCGAGCACCCGCTGGACCGACGCGGACCGGCTCGCCACGCAGGCGTTCCAGCAGGCCCAGGGCTGGACCGGTGACGACGCGGACGGCATGCCCGGGCAGCAGACCTGGCGGCTGCTGGTCACCGGCAAGGGCAAGGACATCCTGCCCACGGTGGGCGGCGGCACGGCGCCGAGCACCCGTCCGGTGAAGGCCCCGCCCTACCCGGGCGGGGGCGTGTTCCGGCCGGGCGGCACCCACCCGGCGATCGAAGTGCTGGGCCGCCGGCTGGCCCAGAAGGGCTTCGGCAAGCACTACCGCACCGGCCCCGGCCCCGGCTCCCGCTGGACCGAGGCCGACCGCCGCAACGTCGAGGCCTTCCAGCGCGCCCAGGGCTGGCGCGGTGCTGCGGCCGACGGCTACCCCGGCCCGGAAACCTGGCGACGGCTGTTCGCATGACGGAGGCAAGCATGTTCCCCACGCGCACGACTTCCACAACGGGCACGATGTCCGCGGCCCCGGCGGCGGCTCCTCGGCCCCAGGCCGCCCCCGAGCCGGCCCGCGCCGCAGCGGCCCCGCCCGCAACCCGGGCCTTCGACCCGTTTACGGGCGCCCCGGCGGCGGCGCCGGTGCCCGGCTGGGCAGGGGAGCCGGAAGCGGCCCGTGCCCCGGCGACCCCCGGCCGGGGTGCGGACTCGCTCGCCGGGCGGTCTTCGGCGGCGCCCGAAGTGGCGGGGGCCGGGCCGGGCTTCGGCCACGCGGAGGCTCCGGCCGCACCCCGGGCCTTCGGCCCGTTCCTGGGCGCCCCTGCGGCGGCGTCCCCGGCCACGGTGGACAGTGGCCCGCTCGCCGCACCTCTGCCCATCGACCCGGCGCGGGCGGCCGCGGCGGCGGTGCCCGGCTGGGCCCGCGAGCCGGAGGTGGCCGGTGCCGGGCGTGGCTCGACGGTCGGCCGGGGTGCGGACTCCCTCGCCGGGCGGTCTTCGGCGGCGCCTGAAGTGGCGGTGGCCGCGTCGGGCTTCGGCCACGTGGAGGCTACGGCTGCGGCGGCTCCCGCCCAGGCGGTGGGCCCCGACCCGGCGTTGCCGCAGTCCGGCCGGGCGCAGTCCGGCCGGGAGGCGCCGGTGCGCGGCTGGGCCGCGGAGCGGGCCGGTTCGGTGTTCGGCCGTGAGGCGAAGCCTGAGGTGGCGCGCACCGCGCGCGGCGCGGCTGTCGGCCAGGGCACGGACCCGCTGCGCGGGCGGTCTTCGGGGGTGCCGGAAGTGGCGCGGGCCGGGTCGGGCTTCGGCCATGCGGAAGCGCCCGCTGCGGCGGCTCCCGCGGAGGCCCGGGCCTTCGGCCCGTTCCTGGGCGGCCGGGCGCAGGCTGCCGAAGCGCCGGTGGCCGAGGCGGCGGGTTCGGGCCGGAGCCCGGAGCGGGTGGCCGCGGCGGCGACCGCCCCGGGGTCCGGGCCGGACCTGCTCGCACCCGGCTGGGCCGCGGAGCGGACCGGTCCGGTGTTCGCGCGGGAGGCGGAGCCCGAGGTCGTGCACGCCGGGCGCGGAAAGGATGCCGCCCCGGCCTCGGCGGACGAGGTCGCGTTCGCCGCGATCCGGGCCGCCGAGGAGGCTGCCTCGGCGTTCGCCGGGGTCAGCGCCGCTGCCGGCGGGTACGGCAGGCCCGGACGCGTGCCCGAGGCTGCTCCGATCGGGCGGTTCCGGGAGGTGGCCGAAGCTGCGACCGACCCGGCGGCGATCGGGCGCCCCGGTGCGGCGTTGGGGGCGACGGCCGAGGCCGTGGGTGCTCCTGCCGTGGTCGGGCGGCCCGGTGCTGGGGTACAGGCGTTGGAGGAGCCGGCCGGAGCGGCTGTCGCGTCCGCGGCGATCGGATGGCCCGGTGTGGGGCGGCCGGTGTTGGAGGAGGTTGTCGAGCCGGCGGGTGTTGCGAGGGCCCTCGGGCGCCCCGGTGTGGCGGGGCCCGCGTTGAGGGAGGTTGCCGAGGCCGCGGCCGCCCCGGCGGCCATCGGGCGCCCAGGGGCGAGCGAGCCGAGCGGGTCGAGTGGGCCCGGCGGATTGAACGGGGCGAGCGGGTCGAACGGCTCCGGTGAGGAGGAAGGGCGGATTCCCGGGCCCGGGGTCGAGGTGATCGTCGCCGACGCCGTCGCGCGCGGGATGGCCGAGGACGACCCCCTGGGGCTGCCCCGCGCCGTCGTGGTCCGGAGCGCGGCCCCCGGCGGGATCCCGCCGGGCCTGCTGGGCCGTGGCCAGGCCGGGCCGGTGTCCGTACCCCTCCGCACACCGTCGGCACACACCCGGGCCACGGCCCCGGCACACGGCCAGCCGAACGGCCAGCCCACGGGCCAGCCGAACGGCCAGGCCACGACCCTGTCGAACGGCCAGCCGACGGGCCAGCTGAACGGCCAGCCCACGACCCTGCCGAACGGCCAGGCCACGACCCTGTCGAACGGCCAGCCGACGGGCCAGCTGAACGGCCAGCCCACGACCCTGCCGAACGGCCAGGCCACGACCC
>NZ_JBFBAV010000014.1:0-6236 GCF_040689505.1 Streptomyces sp. NPDC051211 | reverse complement strand
CCTGTCGAACGGCCAGCCGACGGGCCAGCTGAACGGCCAGCCGATGGGCCAGTCGAACGGCCAGCCCCCGACCCAGGCCCAGGCCCCGGCCACGGGACACCCCCGGCCCCGGGCACAGACGCACACCGCCGCCGTACCGTCCCGGCGCCCCCGGTCGGCCGTCCCCGCCGGGCGGCGGGTGCCGCGCGGGGACGAGCGGTTGCGGGAGCAGCGTGGGCCGGTGCTGCCCGGGTGGGCCGGTGCGGGCATCGGTGGGCTGGCGCTCGCCGGATGTGCCGCCGTGCTGTGGCGGGCCGGCGCGCTGCCCGACACCCTCGTCGCCGCGTTCGGCGCGACGCCCCGCGACTACCTGGGCCTCCGCGCCCAGCACTGGCCCCCGCTCGCCTTCCTCGGCATCGTCGCGCTGCTCGCCCTCGGCGGCCTGGGCCGCGGCAAGACCGGCCACGCCTGGGTGCTGACCCTGTTCGGCCGGTACCGGGGGACCGTGCGCCGGACCGGCCTGGTGTGGGTCAGCCCGCTGCTGCTGCGCAGGCGGGTCGACGTACGGCTGCGGCACTGGCGGAGCGATCCGCTGCCCGCCGTGGATTCCGGCGGTCTCGCCCTGCAGGTGGTGGTCCAGGTCGTCTGGCAGGTCCGGGACACCGCCCGTGCCGCGCTCGCCGTCGCCGACCACACCGAATACCTCGCCGAGCAGGTCGAGTCGGCCCTGGCCCGGGTGCTGTCCCAGCTGCCGGCCGACGCCTTCCACGAGGACGCCCCGACGCTGCGCGACGCCGAGGCGGTGGGCGACGCGCTGACCAGGATGCTCGCGGCGGAGACCGAGGCCGTCGGGATCGAGGTGTTCTCCGCGCAGCCGACCCGGATCGAGTACGCGGCGGAGGTCGCGGCCGCGATGCGGCGCCGCCGGATCGCCGCGATCGACGCCAAGCACCGGGACAGCGTGCTCACTTCGGTGGTGGACGCGGTGGACGACACCGTGCACCGGCTGACCTCGCGCGGTCTGGTCGAGCTCGACGACTACGAGCGCAAGGCGCTGGTCAAGGACCTCACCGTCGCCTTCTACACCGGGCGGGGGGAGTGAGCGGGGGAGTGACCCGGGGGCGGCCGGTGCACCGTCGGCGGCACGGTGGTTGACACGGCGCGGACCGTTGGTCCATTGGTCTGGACATGGCCAACTGCCGTCAATAATCTGGGACTTGGTCTAGACCTGAAATCCAATCCCCACGCGTGCGCACGCTCACAGAACTCCCCCCACGTTCAAGGAGCATCATGCGTAACACCCGTACCGCCAGACGGGCCGGCGCCGCCGCGCTCGGCCTCGGCCTCATAGCCGGGGCCTCCCTCCTCCTCGCCCCCTCCGCCACCAGCCACGGCTACACCGACACCCCCATCAGCCGGCAGAAGCTCTGCGCCAACAAGACCGTCGCCAACTGCGGCCAGATCCAGTGGGAGCCGCAGAGCGTCGAAGGGCTCAAGGGCTTCCCGGCCGCCGGGCCCGCCGACGGAAGGATCTGCGCCGGCGGGAACGCCCAGTTCGCCGAACTCGACGACCCCCGCGGTGGCGCCTGGCCCACCACCCGCCTCACCAGCGGGCAGAACCTCACCTTCCGCTGGCAGTTCACGGCCAACCACTCCACCACCGACTTCAAGTACTTCGTCACCAGGAACGGCTGGGACCCCACCAAGCCCCTCACCCGCGCCGCCCTGGAGTCCCAGCCCTTCCTCACCATCGCCTACAACGGCGCCAGGCCGCCCATGACCTTCACGCACCAGGGGCAGCTGCCCAGCGGCAAGACCGGCCGGCACCTGATCCTCGCCGTCTGGACCATCAACGACACCGCGAACGCCTTCTACGCCTGCTCGGACGTTCAGTTCTGACGGCTCGTCAGTTACTGTCCCGCGCATGGGGACAGGAAAACCCGAGACCGTAGCGGAGCTCGTCGCGCGCCAATGGGGCAACCACCGGCCCGGGCTGAGGTACGGAGACACCGTCCTCAGCCACCACCGGACCGCCCAGGAAGCCTCCGCCCGCGCCGCGCTCCTCGCCGACCTGCTCCCGAAGGGCGCGGAACCGCACCTCGGCGTGTTGCTCGACAACACACCCGAGTTTCCGTTCTGGCTCGGCGCGGCGGCCCTCGCCGGGGCCGCCGTGGCCGGCGTCAACCCCACCCGCCGCGGCCCCGAACTGGCCCGCGACATCCTGCACACCGACTGCCGGATCCTGGTCACGGAACGCACCCACCTGCCCCTGCTCGACGGCCTCGACCTGCCCGGCGTACGGATCCTGGTCACCGACGGCGAGGAGTACGCCGACCTCCTCGCCCCGTACGCCGGCGCGAAACCGGGCGAGGCTACCGTTCAGGGCGGGGCCACCGTTCGGGGCGGGGCCAAGGGCCGCGCCCCCGGCCCCGGCGACCGGCTGCTGCTCTACTTCACCTCCGGATCCACCGGCGCGCCCAAGGCCGCCATCTGCACCCAGGGCCGGCTCGCCGCCGCCGGCGACTCCCTCGCCCGCCGCTTCTCGGTCACCCCGGACGACGTCCACTACATCTGCATGCCGATGTTCCACGGCAACGCCGTGATCGCGGACTGGCTGCCCGCCCTGGCCGCCGGCGCCTCCGTGGCCCTCCGCCGCCGCTTCTCCGCCACCGCGTTCCTGGACGACGTACGCGCCCACGGCGCCACCTACTTCACCTACGTCGGGCGGGCCATCCAGTACCTGCTCGCCACCCCGCCCCGGCCGGACGACCGGGACAACCCGCTCCGGCTCGGCTTCGGCACCGAGGCGGGCGCGGTCGACGCCGCCCGGTTCGCCGAGCGGTTCGGAGTACCGCTGGTCGAGGGCTACGGCGCGACCGAAGGCGGCGCCTCCGTCCAGCGCGGCCCCGGCACCCCGCCGGGCGCCCTCGGGCGCGCCGCACCCGGCGACGACCTGGCCGTCATCGACCCGGACACCGGCACCGAATGCCCGCCGGCCCGACTGGACCCGGCGGGCCGGCTGCTCAACGGCGACGAGGCCATCGGCGAACTCGTCAACCGGGGCCGCAGCCTCTTCGAGGGCTACTGGCGCAACCCGGACGCGGAGGCCGCACGCACCCGGGACGGCTGGTACTGGACCGGGGACCTCTTCTTCCGCGACGCCGAAGGCTTCCTCTACTTCGCGGGCCGGACGGACGACCGGCTCCGGGTCGACAGCGAGAACCTGGCCGCAGCGATGATCGAGGACATCCTCGCCCGGTGGCCGGACGCGGCCGCGGTCGCCGTGTACGCCGTCCCCGACGAGGTCGCCGGAGACCAGGTGATGGCCGCCCTCGCCCTCCACCGGGACCGGGAGTTCGACCCGGCCGCCTTCGCCGCGTTCCTGGCCGCCCAGCCCGACCTCGGCACCAAGATGGCCCCGCGCTACGTCCGCATCGTCCCGGCCATGCCGGTCACCGCGACCAACAAGGTCCACCGGGTCGCCCTGCGCCGGGCCGGCTTCCGCTGCGCACCCGACCCGGTCTGGCACCGCCCGCCCGGCGCCCCCGCCTACACCCCGCTCGACGCGGACGCCCAGGCCGCCCTGCTCGCCGCGTACACGGCGCACGGCCGCGCCGAACTCCTGTCCCGCTGAGAAAGATCCGGGCTTCGCGCCGGGGCGGCTGTCAGGCCGTGGCCTCATGCGGCGGCCGGGTCCTCCGTACGGACCAGGGCGAGGACGCCCGCCGCTGTCAGGCCGGGGCCTCACGCGGTGGCCGGGTCCTCCGTACGGACCAGGGCGAGGACGCCCGCCGCGACCAGCGCCACCCCCACCAGCTGCGGCACCAGCCACCAGCCCGTCCGCACGTGCTCCTCGTACAGCAGCACCCCCAGCACCAGTCCCGTCCCCGCGTCCCCCAGCGTCAGCGCCGGCTGGGACGCGACCAGCGGACCGCCCTGCATGGCGTGCTCGAACAGCAGCAGCGCGGCGATGCCGGTCACCACCAGCCCGTACGTCGGCCAGCCGGTGAGCAGCGCGCCCCACCCGCCGTCGTCGAAGTCGTGCACCGCCGACTTCATCAGCGCTGCCGTCAGGGCGTAGCAGAGGGCGGTGGCCAGCCCGAGGCACGCCGCACGGGTGCGGCCCGGCGGGCGGCGCAGGCCGGCCGCGGTCAGCGCCAGCACCGCGCCGCCGCCGGCCGCCAGCGTGGGAATCCACCGGTCCAGCGGTACGTCCGTACGGTTCCCGGTGGGCGCCAAGGCCACCAGCGCCACGCCCAGCCCGCCCACCACGCCCGCAACCGCCCACCACTGCACCGCAGTCAGCGGCTGCCGGGCGAACAGCGACGCGATCAGCAGCGCCAGCGGCAGCTCCAGCACGAACAGCGGCTGGACGAGCGCCAGCGGGCCGGTCGCCAGCGCCACCGCCTGGCCCGCCCCGGCCGCGATGACCGCGAGGATCCCCACCAGCCACACCGGGCGCCGCAGCAGATCGAGGATCAGCCCGGGCCGGAACCCGGCGCTCTGCGGCACGGTCAACGCGGCCCGCCGCTGCAGCACCGTGGCCAGCGCATTGCTGCACGCGGCGAACAGCGCGGCAAGGACCGGCACGACGAACCCCATGCGCCGATCCTCACCGCGCCCGGGGCCCACCGCACGCCGGGGCGGGCCGGCCCGGTCCGGCGAGCGTGCGCCGTGTGCCGACCACTTGCCGGGTGGGCGGCCTGGTTCGGGCGAGCACGTGCTCCGGACCGTGGCGGCCGTACGGCGGGGTGGCTGGCCTGGTTCGGGCGGACACGCGCTCCGGATCGTGCCGGCCGCTCGCCGGGTGGGCGGCCTGGTTCGGGCGAGCACGTGCTCCGGACCGTGGCGGCCGCACGGCGGGGTGGGCCAGCCCGGTTGGGCGAACATGGGGTTCGGACCGTGGCCCGGCCCGTCGGCGGTGGTACGGGGAAGGGCATGCAGCCCCGGCCACCACACGTCTCCCCGCTGCTCCGTACGGCCGCAGCCCACGCATGGCGGCTGCTCGTCGTCGGCGCGGCCGTCTACGCGGCCTTCGCCGTCCTGGGCCGCTTCCACGAGATCGGGGTCGGGATCTTCCTCGGCCTCGTCGTCACCGCGCTGCTGCGGCCGGTCGCCGACCTGGTGACCCGGGGCGGAGTACCGCGCGGGCTCGCGGTCGCCCTCACCCTGCTCGGCGGCATCGCACTGGTCCTGGGCATCCTGGCATTGGTCGGCGAGGCGGTGGCCGGCGAGCGCACCACCCTGATCCGGGAGTTCCGCGACGGCCTGAACCGCATCGAGGAGTGGCTGGAGCGGCCCCCGTTCCGGCTGAGCCCGGACGTGCTCTCCGACGTCGAGTCCCGGACCGGCGCGTTCCTCTCCAGCCACCGCTCGACGCTGCTCAGCACCGCCGTCAGCGGCGCGAGCCGCCTGGTGCACGTCCTGACCGCACTGGCGCTGGCCCTGTTCACCGCCGTCTTCTTCATCCACTCGGGGCACCGCCACTGGTCCTGGTTCTGCGACCAGCTGCCCGGGCCGGCGCGCGGCCGGTGGGAGACGGCGGGCCGGGCCGCGTGGCGCACGTTCACCGGCTACACCCACGGCATCGTTCTGGTGGCGGCCACCAACGCGGTACTGGTGGGGGTGGCCCTGTACTTCCTCGGCGTGCCGCTCGCCGTGCCGCTGGCCCTGCTGGAGTTCTTCGCCGCGTTCATCCCGCTGATCGGGTCGCCGGTCGCGCTGGCGGTGGCCGCGGTGGTCGCACTGGCGGCGAAGGGGCCGGTGGTGGCGGCGATCGTGATCGCGCTGATCGTGGTGATCGGGCAGATCGAGGGGCATTTGCTGCACCCGCTGGTGATGAGCTGGGCCGTGCGGCTGCATCCACTGGTGGTGGCGATCTCGGTCTTGGCGGGGGCGACGGCGGCGGGGGTGGTGGGGGCGGTTGTGGCGGTCCCGCTGGTCTCGGTCCTCTGGTCCGTCCACCGGACCCTCCGCCCTCCGCCCCCTTGACCTCCCACCACCGGCGAGGCCGTACCTGCCCCTGCGGCGCCGCCGGGCAGGACCGGACCGGCCCCTGCCGGTGCTCCGGCGCGGCCCCGCTGCCGGGGTCCGGCCCGCGGGGGTGCGGAGCCCCGCCACTTGGCCCCGCCGGGCGGTACCCCCAGCCCCGCCGGCGTTTGAGGCGCGGGGTCTGGGGCGGAGCCCCAGTTCGGGAAGGGGCGGGTAGGGGAGAGGCTCCGCGCAGCGGCCGCCCGGTCCGGTGCGGCGCCGTTGCC